>CAYPST010000116.1:4980-6813 GCA_964413425.1 uncultured bacterium | reverse complement strand
ATCCAGGAGTATATCTTCACCAATACCGGTGATATGGATGAAGACGACGATGTGGAAGTGGAACAGACCCTGGAAGACCTGTATATTCATTTCCAGCGACGCCATACCTACAGTGGACAGATTGTGGGCTCCGAATGGGGGGCCAATGTGATGAATGATATCGTAGGGGATGGCGTGAATGATTATGGTATGGATTTCCATTCCATGTACACCTGGCTTGGCAATTCCCCCGGTTCCCCGTTTGATCCCCTGGGGTATCCGGTCTGGGAAGAAAACTGGACCACGGATTATAACCCGGCGGATACAACCGGGCGCTTGAATGAGACAGCGTTCATCGGGATGGTGCACTTGCACGCCGATGCCAGCGCCGGTGATGAGACTGATGATCCCGGCATGATGTCCATGCGTGGATACCTGGGTGCGGATGATCCCTTAACCGCAGCCAATGATGCCTTCAGTGCATCACAAATGCAGCAGGAATATAATTTCATGTCGGAGGCACGGGGAACCCCGTTTATGACACCGCACCATGCCTATGTGGTGGATCCCCCTAAAGAAGGGGAAACGCCTCCGGAGAATTTCCTGTCGCCCGATGGAGCCCCCAAGCTGGATGATGCAGGGGGTATGCAGGCTGCCTGGAGCTACGGACCCTACACGCTGGAACACGGAGAAAGCGTCCACATTATGTTCGCCGAAGGAGCCAGCGGGCTCAGTACCCAGCACGCCGTGGAAGTCGGCAGGCAGTGGAAAGAAGCCGCCGGCCACGTCGAAGAGAATACCGATCCCAGCGCTCCCATCACCCTCAATATGAATGGTACGGATGTCACCATGACCAAAAATGAGTGGTGGTGGACAGGCCAGGATTCCCTCTTCCAGATGTTTGAACGGGCCAGAGCCCACTATAATGCGGGATTAGGGAGTATTCCCGAACCACCCAGACCTCCCAGAACGTTTACCGTGACCTCCGGTGTGGATAGAATCACACTGGAATGGACGACGTACGATGACGGTCCGACCCGCACGGGATGGGAATTGTATCGGACCCGGCACCGATACCAGGGGGCGGTGGAAGATGACTTCCAATACGAACTTGTCGAAGAATTACCTCCGGACGCTACTTCCTATGAAGATAGTGATGTGTCTCGTGGCATTAATTATTTCTATTATCTGGTGGCAGTAGGAGAAGTGGTGACGGATGATGTGACGTTTGAGACTCCACAGACCGTGAAGTTGAGAAGCAGCCGGTACTATTCCCAGACGTACGACCCGGCGGTACTGAAACGCCCGCCGAAATCGCTGGACAGAGCCCAGGTGGTGCCGAATCCATTTAATCTGGGTGCCGAACAAAACCTGCGCTGGCCGGATGTTCAGGATAAGCTGGCGTTCATGGATATTCCCGGTTACTGCCGTATCCAGATTTATTCCGAAATCGGCGAACATATCCGAACGATTGAACATACTGACGGCAGCGGTGATGAAACCTGGGATCTCCAGACCTACGCCGGACAGCTGGTGGTGAGTGGCATTTACTTCGCGGTGATTGAGGAACTGGATCAGAACGGGAACGCCACAGGAGATCAGGTCATCCGTAAGATTATCATTATCCGGTAATCCGGTAATGCAACTGCAATCTGTACTGGCCTTCGGTTCAAAAAAAAAGCATGTCCGAGGGCCGGCTTCTTGCAGCAACGGAATTTTCAGACCGTGAGGTGAATCATAAAAATTATGGAGTCAGACATGAAAAATAGAATTTTTACAGGAATGCTCATGTGCGTCTTCCTGCTTTCGGCGATGCCTGTGTTTGGACAGTACGAGGAAGTGGAGCGGGATCGA
>CAYPST010000116.1:0-4880 GCA_964413425.1 uncultured bacterium | reverse complement strand
TCCGGTGTGATGGTGGACTACGGAGAAGTGACGGAAACCATCCGGACTGATGAGACCGGAGATGACGGGACGCAGGGATATGAAATTATCGGCACCCTGAATCCATCAGCCCTCGCTGTAGGGGTCAGTTATGCACGGGCATTAACGGACAGGTTTGCGATCGGCGGGAACGTCAAACTGGCCCGGCAGGCGCTGGGTAATGTCGCAGTGGCCGGAGATGTGGGAAATCTGGAGGAGCAAAACTATGCCTTGAGTACCGCGGTTTTTGACTTCGGCATCCTGTATCGTACCGGCTTCAGGAGCCTGAACCTGGCCATGAGCGCCCGGAACTTTTCGCAGGAACTGACCTACGCAGAAGAAAGCTTTGAATTGCCCCTGAACTTTAGGATTGGCCTGTCCATGGACGTTATGGATCTGACTGCCATGGATCCGGGCATGCACTCACTCATTGTCTCGGTGGATACCGAACGCCCAAGAGACTTCAGTGAACAGGTGAAGTTAGGAGCCGAATACTTATTCATGAACAAATTCGCTGTTCGGGCAGGATATGTTGCCCCCACTGACGAGCAGGGGCTGAATTTCGGATTCGGATTGAATAACATCGCCGGATTTGATATCGATTACGCATATTCCCAGTTCGGCATTTTTGGAAATGTCAATCGTTTTATGATCCGGTACGCTTTCTAGCGACGGACTCTCGTCTCTTACCGAGATCACACCAGACTGCCAGCACCACCCGTTCAAACGAAGGAGCTGGCAGTCTGTCTTTCAATGCTGCCCGAAACAAAACCGGACGGTGTTCCCTATGCTTGAGGTGCCGCCCCTGCCTGGAAAAGAAGTAAACAATGATTTTCTGTAAAATCGTGTGGTGAATTATACCGTATTTTCCTGCAGATATTCCACATCATTACCCGTCCGGGCCGGAATACTCACACCGTTGCTTCCGCCGAATATTATGCCACCGGGTGATCCATCCGGGAAAATTTGTACCCGCTACACGAAACAGAATGGAACATCTGCTTCCCGGTTCCCTTCAAACAAATGCAATAGAAATAACGATCACTGTGTAAAAACCGGAGAACTCAGAAAATGAGGAGGGTGAATTTGCAGATATTTGTACGTATCTTTTGCATACTCTGTATTCCTCTCTTATTTGCCACTTGCCAATCGCAAGAGCCCCGGGAGGAACAGCTCAGTATCTCCGAGCGGCAGCGACGTTCACTTCCCCCGGAAGCGGCGCAACAACTCTTTAAAGCCCAACAGGCATACCAGCAAGGTGCATACCGGTATGCGCTGGCACTTACCGACAGTGTGGAGCAATACAATCCGGTGTTGACCGACGTGCATTTCCTGCGGGGCCGGATATTTACCGCGCTGAATTTTATTGACAAAGCAATTGGGTCTTATCAGAAGGTCCTCGATATCGATTCCACCTATACGGGTGTGCGGTACAACCTCGGAAATATTTATTACCGTCAGGGAAAAAATAGAAAAGCAATTGAAATGTATCACAAAGAACAGACAATTTCGCCGGCTTCTCGCAACTTCCTTCAGTTGGGAAGGGCGTACAACAGTCTGGGGGTTCCCGACAGCGCAAAATGGGCATACGAGCAGGCAATCGCCCTGGATGGCTCCAATGCCACCGCCTATATGTGGCTCGGCCAGTTATATGAAGATGAGGGACAAATCGGGAAAGCGTTGGAGTATTCCAGGCAGGGGCTGGAAATGCACCCGGACCGTCTTAACTACAAATTTATCATTGCCTCTCAGTTAGTGCAGGCCGGCAACCCTGAAGAAGCTATTCCCTATCTGGAAACTGTGGTGAAAAATCAGCCCTGGCATTATGGCGCTCACTATAATCTTGGCATGGCTTTCACCAGGATCGGGAAGGAAGAACAGGGCAGAGAATACTTGGATATTGCGGATAGCCTGCAACAAGTGAGCAGCGAAATCCAGGAATTGGAACTCAGAACAGAGAGACAGCCGGAAAACTTTCAGATCTGGGTGGATCTGGCAGAAAACCTGCAAGCCTCGGGACGATTGGAAGAGGCGCTCCAGGCATACCAGAATGCCGAATATCTGCAGCCATGGAATCTGCCGCTCCAGAACAATATCGCCATCCTGATAACAGAAATGGGGGATACTTCCCGAGCCATTGCCAGATATAAATCGATCATTCGACGCAATCCGAATATCCCGGATGTCTGGTTCAATCTGGGCGTGGTGTATGCAAACATCGGCA
Organism: uncultured bacterium; assembly: GCA_964413425.1. Classification (GTDB taxonomy): domain Bacteria; phylum Fidelibacterota; class JAANXI01; order JAANXI01; family JAANXI01; genus DATFLS01. The sequence goes on along the minus strand of CAYPST010000116.1, from coordinate 2,638 downwards.
GCACTGCACAGGCGAAGCAGGCGTGGGAAAGGACCTTGAAATTGAATCCGGAGCACGAGATAGCACAGAGTTATCTTGCCCGATTGAATACCACAGAATAATGGTACCACATCTCTTCTGGATACTGGGGTCTACTTCTGCACAGAATAATACCCGATGATGTTCGAAAGGCCCGGCGTGAAGAGGCTGTGTGAGAAATCAAGGTCAACTGCAGAACTGTCATCCTGAACGGAGCGTTGTCCAGCGGAGTGAAGGATCTCCTGGTAAACGCTCATGCGTGTATGGCAGCCCTTCCTGCCAACCACCATGCACTACACCGGCTTCCAAGTAATATTTCTGATGTTCTCTCTCTTCAATACTTCTTATATTCCAAGGTCCGACCATTGGCAATTATTTGACAGGAGCATACTGTGCCAAGATTATCTCACATTAAAGTAATCAGTATTTTGTTTCCGGGCATACTGGGAAACATCCTCATAAACTGCCGGTCTCAGGAACCTCTGGAGAAAGTTCTGATAATCCAGGATGAACTTCCCCAGATAGAGGCCCTGGCCCCCTACTTACAGGAAGAGGGAACCCTGAATGTGACAGTGGTCGATCAGGCCGCCTTACCGGAGGATTTTACTATTTACAATGCGGTGTTACTGTTTATTCACGGTGAATTAGAGCAGACAACCGAAACGCGGGTCATTCAGTATACCAGAGACGGCGGGCGACTGGTCGTGTTGCATCACTCCATCAGCAGCGGCAAAGCGGAGAACCGGTATTACTTTGATTTTCTCGGCATTCATTTGAGTCAACCCGAAAGTTCCAGCGGGCCGGTCCAGCCGGGAGGCGGCTATGGATGGAAGCATCAGGAAGCGGATGGAGAAGGTGTCACGCTTACTCTCACGAACCTGCATCCGGATCACTATATTACCAATCATAACATTCGGTGGCCGGATACCGTACAGTATTAGCCCTCGGATTTTCCGAGTGTCGAGAAGGAATATCCGGCTATCCACCTTCCGAATTCGGAAGTGTATCTGAATCATAAGTTCACGGATGGACGACAGAAAATTGTGCTCATGGGATTGAAATACTATGATGCTCGGGTCGACCACCTGTTTATGCAGGATCGAGCCGGATGGATTAAACACCAGGGAGCGGGAGAAGTCGTCTATCTCATTCCGGGACAATCTGCAGAGGATTATCAGAATCCGAACATCGCCCAGATGGTACTGAATGCGGTTCAATGGCAAGAGCAGTGATTGGCATAGAGACAGTCTTCCACCTCCACACAAAAATTCCACCAATGTCACGAACAAAAACAACACCTTCAGGTCACCTGAAGGATGGGACATTAAAAGAGGTTGTTAGGCCCAAAGAATTCCTGTGATTGTGTCTTTGTTTTCCAACTGACCCGATAGCTATCTCCCTGCATTCGGACTATTTGCTTGAATTTGTTCTCCGGAGATTGCATACTAATAATGCTTAAGATGCTGAATATATACGGTTTCGTTTTTTTCTATGAACTGCAGATAGGTTGATATTCGATGCATCGTATTTCATTTGAGCGGATGTACAATGAATTCTTGCGAGTCTTGCTGAAAACCGGCTTCACCCAGGATCGAGCAGAGTTATGCGCTCGACTCTTTGCAGAAACCAGCCGGGATGGAGTCTATTCTCATGGTTTAAATCGTTTTCCTTCCTTCATACAGGACATCAGGGATAGATACATCGATATTCACGCTGAACCGATCCGGTTGGGAAATACGGGAGTGCTGGAGCGCTGGGATGGCAATCTGGGTCCTGGCAATCTGAATGCCTGGTACTCCATGGAACGTTCTATTGAGCTGGCCAGAACGCATGGATTAGGAGGAGTGGCTTTACGGAATACGAACCACTGGATGCGTGGAGGCAGTTATGGATGGCAGGCTGCTGAGGCGGGCGTGATTGGGATCTGTTGGACCAATACTATTCCCAACTTACCTCCCTGGGGAGGAAAAGATGCCCGGCTGGGGAATAATCCCTTCGTCATTGGAATTCCCCGGGCGCAGGGGCACGTGGTTATCGATATGGCGATGTCCCAGTTTTCGTATGGGAAGCTCGAGTCATATCGCCGGAATGGAAAACAGCTCCCAGTGGCGGGAGGGTTCGATAATCAGGGGCAGCTCACCCGTGATCCCGCAGCCATCGAGGAGACCGGGCGGGTGCTGCCTATCGGATACTGGAAGGGTTCCGGATTATCGTTCGTTCTCGATATAGTCGTTTCTCTGCTCTCCGGGGGCGATGCAGCGTATCAGATTGGTCAGAAGGGAGTGGAATACGGGATCAGTCAGGTGTTTCTTGCGATTGCATTACCCGATCCGGAAGCCGGCAACAAGCAGGTGAACGCTATTCTTGATTTTCTTAAGCAGGGAGAGCCTGCTTCAGCCGATGATGAGGTGTATTATCCGGGCGAGAAAACCAGGCGACGCAGAGCAGAAAATCTGGAAAAAGGAATTCCGGTGGATCCCGAATACTGGGATCAGGTGTTAGCACTCTGAGAGAATTGAACTGGGAAAATACATTTTCTGAGAATTAAAGGAGGGAGAAAACAAGAATTCAAAAACTGAGTCTGTTTAGAAAACGCAAAGATCGCAGAGGCCGCAAAGAA
>CAYPST010000115.1:0-12894 GCA_964413425.1 uncultured bacterium | reverse complement strand
AAACGCCCATATAGCTCAGTCGGATAGAGCACCGCTTTCCTAAAGCGGGTGTCGCAGGTTCGAATCCTGCTATGGGTACTACTTTTTCTTTTTCCGGTACTCCGTGAATCTATGCTTCATTGATGGGTCAAATCACATTGGATGCTTGACCTCAATAGAGTCGTATTCTTTGCGCTCCTGTCATTCCGGAGGTTTTAGACTAACTCACTCAATTTCCCCTGAATTATTCAGGTTCCATAAAATCCGGTACCCGGCCTTGTTTCGTTGTCTGGTTACCTTGCATTCCTGACCATTATATTTACTCTTTCCTGATAAAGACGTTGAGATGTATCACCCGAGCGGAATTTGGTTGGTCCGATCCCAGTGGAAAAGATGCAGGAACAATTATTGCGAGTACCTATTTAACACTTGAAAACGGAGTACGGCATTATATAACCGGAACAGGGAGAGAATGGTTGAGCTTTCCGTCCGATAGAGATTAGAAGTTGCATTCTATTTTAGATGCATGTATTTTTTTAGATGACGTAAACATGACGGAGTGTTCAAAGTTATGCTAAAACCGAAACGGCGGGTATCAAAGAAGGAATTGAAGCAGGATGAACTACTGGAATTTTTATATAAAGCGGAAACATTTATCCGTCAACGTAAGAAATTATTGAGTTATGCGATTTTCGGGGTTGCGGTTATCGTCGTGGTTGGAATCATGATGTATAACAGCCGGCAGAACGCCGAAATCCAGGCGGCGGCCGCGCTTGGCTCAGCGCAAACCTTATATGACCAGGGGGAGTATCAGCAGGTCATCGACCAGCTGGAGCCGGTGACAGCGGATTACCGGGGGACGAAGAGTGCAGGCATCGGGGTCTTTTATATCGCAAGCGCGTGTGACCGGCAGGGGAACCATGCGGAGGCACGGAAGTACTACCGGCAGTATTTGGACAGGTATGATAATGATCCTTTACTCAGCGCCTCCGCGCTGGCTTCGTTGGCTGCAATTCATACGGATCAGGGAAATTTTGACGAGGCGCTGGATCACTATCAGAAGGCGATTCGGCGGGCACCACATAGATTCCTGGCGCAGCGATTCACCCTGGCGGCAGCGGAAGTTGCCTTTACTTCCGGAAGCCCGGACAATGCGCGATCAATGCTGACGACACTCCTGGAGAACGAAGACCTGAAAACAGATGTCAGAACGGAAGCACGGGAATTACTGGCAATGATTGAAGTGGGGACTGTGCAGTAAAATGTAAGGTTTTATTATTCCTTGCATTAGATGGTTTTCAGGCATAACTTATCGGATGGAAGTGGGTTGACGAACCCACTTTTTTTGCATTATGGAGGAACGACGAGTGACATTCAGGACGACCGAGCAGATAGAAGAAGCGGTATCTGATATCGCGGAGAGGTCATTACAGCGTATCGGTGGATACGTGCTGGATGTGACCTTGCGTGGCTCGCGAGGCACTCGAGTGATGGTAATCACGGCAGATACCGAGGTGGGGATCACCGTCGACGAATTGGCGGAGGTTTCCAAGGCAGTCGAATCCACGCTGGATCGCACCGATTATCTGACAGAGCAATATACGCTGGAAGTGACTTCACCGGGATTGGATTGGCCGTTAACGACTGTGCGGGATTTTCGTCGGCGAATGGGGAAGAAGGTGCGAGTCGAACATACGATGCTGGAGCCTTCGAGTCCGTTCGTTGGTACGATTGAAAATGTCTCGGAAGAGGCGGTGACCATGGAAAACGAAAAAGAAGGAGAGCTGACCATACCAATCGATCAGATCATTGAAGGGAAATTGGTCTTAGAATGGTAACCCTGGTCAGAAAGGAGAGGAATCCTTGATTAATAAGGATATTATTGATGCCTTTACCCAGATTGCCAAGGAGAAGAACATTGATCGCAATCAGCTGGGAGAGATCATTGAGAATATTTTCAGTAATTTGATGAGAAAACGCTTTGGCGAAGAAGCGGAGTTTGATGTCATCGTCAACATGGATAAGGGCGAGCTGGAAATTTACCACGAGAAAGAAGTGGTGGAGGAAGTCAGGGATCCGGCAACGGAGATCGATATCGAGGCCGCCCAGGAAATCGAGCCTGATCTGGAGGTGGGTGATATTTTTGTGGACGTTCTGGATCCGGCATCCTTCGGCCGCCGCCTGATAGCAAACGCCAAACAGAATCTCTATCAGCAGATACGCGATATCGAGAAAATGCACGTTTACAATGACTACAAAGACAGAGTCGGCGAAATCATCATGGGGGATGTCCATCAGGTGCGTCGCGATGCGATTTTTGTGAACATCGAAAAGACCGAATTGAAGATGCCCCGATCCGAACAGATTCCGTCGGAGCACTATCGGCGGGGACAGACGGTGAAAGCAATCATTAAAGATGTGGTCATCACTTCCAAAGGGCCGGATATTATCATCTCCCGGGCTGATCCGAATTTTCTGAAGCGGCTGTTTGAGTTGGAGGTGCCGGAAATCTATGATGATATTGTCGAAATAAAGAAGATCGCACGCGAACCGGGGGATCGCGCCAAGGTAATCGTTACGTCACATGATCGCCGGGTTGATGCGGTGGGTGCCTGTGTAGGAATGAATGGCAGCCGGATCCAGGCGATTGTCCGGGAGCTGAACAATGAAAAAATCGATGTGATTGATGACAGTTCGGAAATCGAAGTGCTGCTGACCCGGGCGTTGTCACCTGCCAAACCGCTGCTCCTGGAGATTGACGAAGAAAATCGACACGTGCAAGCCATTTTCGACGATGATGATATCGCCATTGCCATTGGAAAAAACGGACAGAATATTCGACTCGCCTCCCAGGTTGCCGGCTATGAAATTGACGCGGTGAAGTACAGTGAGTACGAAGCGCTTGGCGAGCAGGTGATCTACCTGGATGAAATTGAAGGTTTGCATCAGGGCAGAGTACGGACACTCATGGAAGCGGGAATCGAAACCGTATCCGAATTCCTCAACACGGAAGATGAAGACCTGCTTGCAATTAAGGGTATGGGCGAGAAAAGTCTTGCCCGGTTCAAAGAGGAACTGGCTCAATACGTGGAGATGGAAACGGGTGAATTGCTCACGGCGAAAGACGCAACCGCAGAAGTGGAGCAGCAGGAGCCTGAAGGCGTTCAGGCAGAAGCGCAAGAGACTGCAAAACTCGAACCCCAAGAGGAATAAATGGCTAAGAAACGACGCATCTACCAGATCGCAAAAGAACTCAATATTTCGCACGAGGAAATTCTGCAATTTCTGGATGCGAAGGATATTGAAGTCCGCAGCCATATGAGTGCGGTGAACGATCAAATCTATGATAAGATTCTGAATGAATTTGCCAAGGAAAAGGTGATTGTCGATCGCTATCGCAAGGAAAAAGAGCGGCAGCGGATTGAGGAAGAGCGGCAAAAGCAGGAAGAAGAAGAGCAGAAGCGTCGCGAGAAAGAAGAGGAACAAAAGCGCCTGGAAGAAGCCCGTCGCAATATCGAAGAAGAGGAACGCAAGCAGAAACAGATCGAAGAAGAAAATCGTCGTCGGATCCGGCAGGCACAAGCACAGCAGAAGCAGCAGGAAGAAGAAGAGGAAAAACGCCGCGAGGCCGCCGAAGCAAAGCGCCATGCAGAGGAAGAGGCCCGGAAACAGTTAGAAGCCGAAGAAAAGGCTCGCCGAAAAGCGAAAGCGGAAGAAAAGACACCCAAAGAAGAGGAACGAGCAGAGGCCCCGGAAGAAGAAGCCGAAAAGAAGCGGAGAGACAAGAAGAAAAAAGAGCGGGAGCGTGCCAGAGAGTCTGAAAAGAAGAAACGGAAAACCCGTACTGTTGAAATTGCAGATCTGGAAGAGTTGCTGTCCCGGCGACAGAAAAAGAAGGCCAAAGAGGATACAAAGTCCAAGAAGAAGGCCAAAGTCGACAAGAAAGTTGAAGACAAAGTCAAGAAGACTCTCGCAAAGATAGACGAGAAATCTACCGGGAAAAAGCATAAGAGGAAGAGCCGGGCCGAGGAAGAAGTTGAGGAAGCGGAAAACGTTGTTCAGGTCTCTGAATACATCTCTGTGGATGAGCTGGCCCAGCAAATGGATGTGGATTCCACTGATGTGATCGCAAAATGCCTGGAGTTGGGATTGATGGTAACCATCAATCAGCGGCTGGATATGGACACGATAGTCATGGTGGCGGACGAATTCGGTTACGAGGTGGAGCAGGAAGAGGAGTACGGGGAAGAGATATTAAAGGACCATGAGACCGAAGAAGACAAAGAAAAAGCCCAGCCCAGACCGCCAGTGGTCACCATTATGGGCCATGTTGATCACGGAAAAACCACCTTGCTGGATCATATCCGTAAAACGAATGTCGTCGCCGGTGAATCCGGTGGAATCACTCAGCATATCGGCGCCTATTCCGTGGAGTTGGGTAAGGATAAAAAAATCACATTTCTTGATACCCCGGGCCACGAAGCCTTTACCGCCATGCGTGCCCGTGGTGCCCAAATCACAGACATCGTTGTACTGATCGTCGCTGCCGACGATGCCGTGATGCCCCAGACGATCGAGGCTATTAATCATGCCAAGTCTGCCGGAGTGCCTATCGTGGTTGCCATTAATAAAATCGATAAGCCCCAGGCGGATCCGGATCGGGTGAAACGGGAGCTGTCGGAACAAGGCATCCTGGTCGAAGATTGGGGAGGAAAGTATCAGGCACAGGAGATTTCCGCAAAAGCCGGAGATGGGATCGATGACCTCCTGGAACTCATTCTTCTGGAAACAGATCTCCTCGAATTGAAGGCAAATCCGGATACCGAAGCCCGTGGTGTGGTGGTTGAATCGCGTCTGGACCGCGGATTGGGGGCGGTTGCAACAGTCCTCGTGGAGAAGGGAACCCTGCATGTCGGTGACACGTTTGTTTGCGGTATCTATTCCGGACGGGTACGAGCCTTGCATGACGAACGCGGGAATGAGATCGAGGAAACGAAACCGGGTCAGCCGGTGCGAGTCCTGGGCTTTGATGATGTTCCCCAGGCCGGGGATTCGTTCGTGGTGCTGGAAGAAGAACGTGAAGCCAAGAAAATTAGTTCTGAGCGACAGAAGCAGCGCAGAGAACAGGAGCTGCGGCTCACCCAGCTCACCACTCTGGATGAAATTTCCAGACAAATCAAAGAAGGCAAGGTGCAGGAACTCTCAATGGTTATTAAAGGTGATGCCGATGGCTCCATCGAAGCGCTGAGCGGGTCGCTCCAGCAGTTAAGTACTGACGAGGTGGCTGTGAATGTGGTGCATAAGGGAGTGGGCATGATTAGCGAATCCGACGTGCTGCTGGCAACGGCTTCCGATGCGATTATTCTCGGATTCCATGTCAGCACCTCTCCCCAGGCCATAGCTGTGGCAAAACGGGAGAACGTCGAGATCAGGAATTACAACGTCATTTATGACGCGGTGAACGAGGTGAAACTGGCGCTGGAAGGGATGCTGGAACCGGAAGAACGCGAGAAGGGTATTGGCGAATTGGAAGTGCGGGAGATCTTCCAGGTGCCGCGTGCCGGGAAGGTGGCCGGCTGTTATGTGTCCGAAGGGAAGATTGTGAGAGGTTGCCGTGCCCGGGTTATCCGGGATACTGAAGTGATCTTTGATGGGGTGGTATCCTCGCTCCGCCGATTTAAGGACGATGTGCGGGAAGTACAGGAAGGGTATGAATGTGGGGTGTCACTGGAAGGATTCAATGATCTGGAAGTCGGCGATATTATCCAGCCGTATGAAATTGTCACTGTGAAACGGACGCTGGAGCAATCGGCACAAGCATCCTGACGAGGGAAAGGAATGGTTATCGGGCTACTACAGCTGGAATTACTCTTGAATGATACACACAGCTTAAAAAATAAACGGTCCGTAATTTCCCGATTACGATCACAGGTTCAGAAAAAATATAACGTATCATTTTCTGAAGTCGGAATGCATGATCTCTGGGGTCGCGCAGAAATTGCCCTGACCACTGCAAGCACCGATTCCAAAGTGATCGATAGGATGTTTGCTGCGCTGGAGGATCAGATCGAACGGTATCCGGCAGTCAGAATTATTAAAAGGCATATGGAGTTATTATGAGTCAGGGAAATCGAGTGCGGCGGGTTGAACAGCTGGTGAAACAAATAGTGAGTGAGAAGTTGATTAAAGATATCGGTGTATATAAAGTGGAACGGGTAACAGTTACGGATGTTGAAATGTCATCCGACTTGCGTCATGCAAAGATTTTTTTCAGCATCCTTGCAGACGACGAGCAGGACAAGCAGGAAATTTTTCTGGCGTTGAAGAAAACGAAAAAAGAAGTGCGGTATATTTTAGGACAGGAAATCGATTTGCGGTTCGTGCCAGAACTCCGGTTCGAAATTGACGAGACAGCCGAAAAAGCCGCTCGTATCGAAGAGTTAATCAGTCAAATTCGGGCACAGAGATAGCCGATCTCACTATGAAGCAGGACGGAGTGGTTTTAAATATCGATAAACCGGTCGGCATGACCTCCTTTGAGGTGGTGGAAAAAGTTCGGAATATTACGGGCGAGCAGAAGGTTGGGCATGCGGGCACCCTGGATCCTATGGCCGGAGGAGTACTGATTGTCCTGGTCGGCAGAGGTGCAACCAGGCGGTTTCAGGAATTTATGACTCTCCCGAAAACCTATATTACCACCATCCGGCTGGGGGTGATGACCGACACCCATGATCTGGAAGGCACAGTGCTCTCCGACCTGCCGGTTACCATCGATAACGCACAAGTCCAAGCTATGCTACACAGATTTCAGGGCAACATTCACCAGGTTCCCCCGATGTACTCCGCGAAAAAAGTTGATGGACAGCGCCTGTATAGGCTGGCAAAACAGGGCAAAACAGTGGAACGTGAATCGTCTGAAGTGACGATTCATGACCTGACATTGCTGGATCGGACGGGCCGGGATATCCAATTACGCGTCCGGTGCTCGAAAGGAACCTATATTCGCGCACTCGCCCGGGATATGGGCGGAGAGTTGGGTACGCATGGAGTGGTGGTACAATTAACCAGAACGGCAGTTGGCCAGTATAATCTAGAAAACGCAATTCCTTTGGATGACTTGGAACGTAGATGGAGTTATATAGCAGCATAGACAATTTACCCTCACTCAGCCATTGTGTCATAACGCTCGGAAGCTTCGACGGTCTACATTACGGGCACAAACACGTTATTTCCAAGGTTCAGGAGCATGCACGCGCCCGCCGGGTGCCCTCCGTGCTGATCACCTTCCATCCGCATCCCAAGGAAATCCTGTTCAAAGAGAAAGACGTTCCGGTTGAAGTGCTGACAACCGTGGAAGAGAAGAAAGACATTCTCCGGAGAGAATTCAATCTGGATTATGTCATTATCCTGTCGTTCACCGAACACTTTTCCCGCATTAGTGCCCTGGAGTTCCTGCAAAGATATTTGATCGAACCCTTTTCTCCCGACGAAATCATCATTGGATTTGATCATCGTTTTGGCCGGGGGAGAGAAGGGGACGTGCAATTCCTGCAGGAATACGAAGACCGGTATGGGTACAAAACCATCCCCATGGAATCGGTGGGCTTACAGGGAGGAGAAAAGGTGAGCAGCTCACAAATCCGATCATGTTTGAAACACGGGGAGACTCTGCAGGCGCTCAGATATCTCACCCGACCGTATCGAATGGCCGGTGTCGTTCGGGAAGGAGCCAAACGCGGGCAATCCATGGAGTTCCCCACAGCCAATCTGGTGTTTCGGAACCAGCACAAACTGATGCCCGGCGATGGGGTCTATCTGGTCTACGTAACCGGGGAAATAGAGCAAGACTATGGCATGTGTAATATCGGCAGCCGGCCCACTTTCACAGATGGCAGGCATACGGTAGAGGTGCATATTCTCCATCCGATCCAACGCTCACTCTACGGCTGTAACCTCACGGTGCATTTTTTCCATCGGCTGCGAGACGAACAAAAGTTTGCCTCGCCGGAGGCCCTGGCGGAACAATTATCGAAGGACAAACACCAGTGTAAACATATCATTGCGGAAGAACATCCGTGGAAACAATACCAAAAGGAGTTAGTCGCATGACATTGACCAAAGAAGAAAGACAGGATGTCGTTTCTGAGTATGGGGTGAAGGAGAATGATACCGGATCGCCCGAGGTTCAGGTCGCCCTGTTCACCAGACGAATTAACAAATTAACCTCCCATCTGCAGAAGAATCCGCAGGACCATTCCAGCCGACGGGGGCTGCTGAAATTAGTGGGCCGGCGTCGGCGGTTATTGAACTATCTGGTCAGAGAAGATGTGGACCGGTATCGCAAACTCATCACAGATCTTGGACTACGTAAGTAACTGAAAGTATCGGTGCAAAGGAGGAATTTTGAATTTTATCGATAAATCAATTGAATTAGCCGGACGGACGCTGAAGATTGAGACAGGTCGGCTTGCACGGCAGACTGATGGTGCCGTGACGATCCGGTATGGAGATACGGTTATCCTGGCCACCGCCGTTTCGGAGAGAGAGCCGGCAGATTTCGGATATTTCCCGTTAATGGTCGATTACCGGGAGAAAGGGTATGCCGCCGGGAAAGTCCCCGGCGGATTTTTCAAGCGGGAAGGCCGTCCCAGCGATCATGAAGTTATCAGCGCGCGCTTAACGGATCGACCGATTCGGCCGTTATTTCCGGAGGGGTATATGTACGATACCCAAATTATGATCGCCGTGGTGTCGTCGGACCAGGAGAATCTGGCGGATATCCTGGGCCCGGTGGGCGCATCCGCCGCATTAAGCATTTCGGATATCCCCTTCAATGGCCCTATCGCATCGGTGCGGGTCGGGAAGCATGGAGATGATTATCTGATTAATCCAACCCAATCGGAACTGGAGACCTCCTTAATGAATCTGGTGGTCGCCGGCACGAGAGATAGTATCGTGATGATCGAGGGGGATGCGGCCGAAGTGTCCGAAAACGAATTCATTGAGGCGCTGCAGGCCGGCCATGAAGCCATCCTGAAAATTATTGAACTGCAGGATGAACTGGTGGCGGAAGCCGGAAAAGAAACACGCCCGTACGAAGTCGTCACCCCCCCTTCGGCAGTGCAGGAGAAGGTGAAGAAACTGGTCTCCGAAGAGAACATAGACGAGATTGTCTCCGCCTCCGTGAAACAAGACCGGAGCAAGAAGCAATCTGACCTCCGGGAATCGATATACGAGCAGATTTCCGAGGAATATCCCGACAGTTCGGACGATGTGGGCGATCTCATTGAAGAGCACATTAAACAGAAAATGCGACAGCGTATTCTGGAGACAGACGTGCGGACAGATGGTCGCAAGTCAACGGATATCCGTCCCATCGAGTGCGAGATCGGAATGCTCCCCCGGGCCCATGGTTCCGCGCTGTTCACCCGGGGTGAGACACAGGCTCTCAGTGGGGTTACTCTGGGCACCAAGATGGACGAACAGCTGGTAGATGACCTCAGCAAGGAATATTACAAGCGGTTCATGCTGCACTATAATTTCCCACCGTTCAGTGTGGGTGAAGTTCGCCCCATTCGCGGTGTCAGCCGGCGGGAGGTCGGTCATGGCTATTTGGCAGAACGTGCACTGAACCAGGTCATGCCGGATGCCGAGGAATTCGCCTACACCACCCGTGTGGTCTCGGACATCCTGGAATCCAACGGATCCTCTTCCATGGCCACCGTCTGCGCCGCCTCTCTCTCCCTGATGGATGCCGGCGTGCCCGTCAAGGCGGCCGTGAGCGGCATAGCCATTGGCTTGGTAAAAGAGGGTGACCGGTACCGGATTCTGAGTGACATTCTCGGCGAGGAAGATCACTATGGCGATATGGACTTTAAAGTGGCCGGAACTGCGAAAGGTATCACTGCCGTACAGATGGATCTCAAAATTTCCGGAGTTTCCTTAGACATATTGCGCGAAGCACTTCAGCAGGCCAATGAAGGTCGCCGGTACATCCGGGAGATCATGGATAAGGTAATTGCCGAACCGCGGTCTGAGACATCACAGTACGCTCCCAAGATCATTTCGTACAAGATCGATCCGGATCTGATTGGCACCCTGATTGGGCCGGGTGGCAAGACGGTGAAAAAAATCCAGGAAGAAACCGGTGCCAACATCGAAATTGATGATGACGGAACAGTCTTCATTTCCGCCGAGACCCGCGATGCCGGCGAGCAGGCCTTAAAAATGGCCCGGAAGTATACAGAACAGCCCGAAGCAGGGGAAGTGTATGAAGGCGTGGTGAAGCGGATCGAGAAGTACGGCGCATTTGTTGAAATTCTCCCTGGCAAAGAAGGGCTTTTGCACATCTCCAATATCCAGCATAAACGAACGGAGAAGGTGACCGATGTATTAAAAGTTGGCGAAAGGGTGAAGGTGAAACTGCTGAATATTGATGATCGGGGCCGCCTTGATCTCAGCCGCAAAGCGCTGCTGGACTGATCACCGCCGCGCATGGACACTATCGAACACATCAAAAAGACCGTCCTTCCCAATGGACTAACGGTTGTCACGGAACAGGCGGATTTTGTGCGTTCGGCTGCGATTGGTGTGTGGGTGCAGGTGGGATCCCGGGATGAAAATATCGAAAATAACGGGATTGCCCACTTCATGGAACACATGGTGTTTAAGGGCACGGAAAACCGGTCTCCCTTCGAAATCGCCAACACCATTGAGTCGCTGGGAGGAAACATCAACGCCTTCACCGGCAAGGAGCTCACCTGTTTCTATGCCCGGGTGCTGGATGAACACGTTCCGCAGGCAATCGATGTCCTGAGTGATATTATACTGCACCCCCTGTTTCATTCCGAGGACATCGAACGGGAAAAGAGCGTCGTGCTTGAAGAACTGTCGGATGTGGAGGATACGCCCAGCGATTTAATTCACGAATTCTTCATCGCTCAGATGTTTCCGGATCATCCGCTGGGATTTAATATTCTCGGTACCCGGCATTCCATTCAACAGTTTTCCCAGGCGATGATCCGGGAGTTCACCGGACGCTATTATCTTCCGGAACGAATGGTGGTATCTGTGGCGGGTCATGTCGACCATGAAGACATCCTCAAGTGGGTCGGTACCGGTTTCCGGGAATTTGATCCGAAGGTGACCAATCCGAGGAATCTGGTGCCTCCGGAAACACCCGACACCGGCATCAAAGTATATGAAGACGGGAAGCAACAAACCCACCTGGTCGTCGGAGCCCGGACGTTCTCCTACAGCGATCCGCGACGCTATGCACTCCTTGTGCTCAACACCCTGCTGAGCGGCGGGATGAGTTCCCGGCTCTTTCAGAATATTCGGGAACAATACGGCTTTGTCTATTCCATCTATTCCTTTATGGACTTCTATACAGACGACGGATTGATTGGCGCCTATGTGGGCACAGAACGGTCGCAGCTGGAATTCATGCGGGAGAAACTCATTGAAGAATTGCAGAAGTTAAGCAGAGAACCTATTGCAGAGGAAGAGATCCGGAAGGTGAAATCTCAGGTGAAGGGGAGTCTGGTGCTTTCTCTCGAGAATATGTTTCATCGCATGAACCGGTTAGCCAAGCAGGACATTTATTATAAGAAATTCCAAACCATGGATGAATTTCTGGCCCGGGTCGAATCGGTAACCGCGGAGGATGTCCAATCATTGGCAGAAGAATTATTTCGCCCCGATCGACTGGTGACCAGTATTTTAAAGCCCTCGGATAATTCCGGGTAATCCCCACAGAAATCAGGAGATTCTCTATGATCCTCGGTGTTCCCAGAGAAATTAAAAGTAACGAGAATCGCGTGAGCATGACACCGATGGGCGTGGAATTGATGGTCAGGAAAGGCCATCAGGTTCTGGTGGAACAGGCAGCCGGGTTTCAGAGTGGATTCTCCAATGGGATGTACCGGTCGTATGGGGCGGAGATTGTCGATTCAGCCAAAGAGATTTTCGATCGGGCTGACATGGTGGTCAAGGTGAAGGAACCGCAATCTTCCGAGCTGGACATGATACGCGAAGAGCAGATCGTGTTCACCTATTTTCATTTTGCCGCATCAGAGGAATTAACCCGGGGCTTCATCAAAACCAATGCCATCGGTCTGGCCTATGAAACTGTCATGCTGCCGGATGGCACCCTTCCGCTGCTCGTTCCCATGAGTGAGGTTGCCGGCCGGATGGCGGTACAGGAAGGTGCGAAATATCTGGAACGCCGCATGGGCGGCAAAGGGATTTTACTGGGTGGCGTGCCCGGCGTGGAACCGGCTGTTGTCACAATTCTCGGCGGAGGAGTGGTTGGTACCAATGCCGCAAAGATCGCCGCCGGTTTAGGCGCAAAAGTCTATGTGCTGGACGTGGATCTCGAGCGGCTCCGCTACCTGGATGATGTGATGCCGAAAAATGTCTTCACCATGTATTCAAACCAGCATAATATCCGCAAAATGCTGGAAATGACCGATTTGCTCATCGGCGCAGTCTTGATCCCCGGAACAAAAGCGCCCACTCTGGTCAATCGGGAAATGCTGAAAACCATGGGCAGGGGATCGGTCATAGTGGATGTGGCCGTCGATCAGGGCGGGTGCATCGAAACCGTGAAACCGACCACCCACGAAGATCCTATCTTCGAGGTGGAAGGGGTGATACATTACTGCGTGGCAAACATGCCCGGTGCGGTCCCGAACACCTCAACTATTGCTTTAACTAACGCCACGCTTCCCTATATAACGCAGGTCGCTGATTTCAATGACTACCACAAAATTAAGGAGTATCCGGACCTGTCCGAAGGATTGAATATCTACAGAGGGCAGGTCACTTATAAAGGGGTTGCCGAAGCGTTCGATCTGGAGTACACTCCCATCGAAGAAGCCTTAGCCTGAGGACCTCTGGGAGATTCCGGGGAGA
>CAYPST010000114.1:0-13253 GCA_964413425.1 uncultured bacterium | reverse complement strand
TGAAGATGTGTTCTCTCCAGAATAAACATAAGTCAGGGTCAGCATCTTGGATCAGAACCATATTTTCTAAACACTCTCATATCCTGAAAAAATTGGGGGGATGTATACTATACGTATAATAAATGACCGTCAGCTTCGACTTGGCATATCTGTTTCCGGTTTTTGAAACACTCCCAACTGTTTGGATAACCTTTCCAATGATAACTGCCGGTATCATGAAAAATTACTTGCCATCCGCTGCAGAATTTCAGATGTTTAAACCAATAGCAGTCTTACTCCATCCATATCTCTGGTTTGGTAAAATAGGGAATACTTCTGTTACAGGAGTGTCAGAGAGGTACAGTCTGAAGAACTGGATCTGCACGAGTAACGTTTGCAGGCGATTATGCTGTCCGGAAAGCGGATCCAAATTTCTTCCGATAGAAGAGCGCAATGAGAGATTAAGCGATCATCAACGTAAACCATAACAGATAAGGAGATATCATGTTACGAAGTATAGGAGCAATTGCCGTGGGCTATCTGGCGTATATTCTACTCTCCGGTATCGGGGGATTCGCACTCGTTATGAGTTTCCCGGAAGTCGTTTCGCAGACGCCTCAGAATCCGGGAACCGGGTTCCTGGTGGCCGGCCTTGTGCTGGGTATTCTCTTTGCCGGTGTTGGCGGGTATATTACGGCAGTTATAGCGAAGACTGCTGAAGTACGACATGCGCTTTCCCTGGGAGGGGTTATTGTGTTGTTGGGATTAGTGTCCATAATCGCCATGTCAACTCCGCAGCCTCTGTGGTCCCAATTGCTGGGACTGATCTTTGCCGTTCCGAGCGTCTACCTTGGGGGCAGGCTGCGGGCGAAGCAGAGCACTCGCAGAGAAGTCGTGGGGCAGCCGTCAGTATAGAATAACTCACTGATGGGTTATATGATCGTACAGCGCCCCATAGCAGAACAGGGTGCGTTATCAAACAAGAACGCCTTGCCCAGGCATCGATGCAATAAAAGAATAGCGCGCGGATGCAGATGCTGTTCTATTCCTGAGAGGAGCTGTGAACCAAACCTGCTCAGTGGCTCATCGCGGTCAGTGCTCGGTGTGCTGGCAGCGGGCATTCCTCATGACGCTAATGTGAGAGGCTGAATTTCGTGGAGACCGGGGAGGTGTGAGTTCCGCTATACTCACACCATCTTACCGGTATGCTGCACCGTTTTGCAATTCCGGTATCACAGATATATCCAATACCTGCCAATGCGGCCGTCCGATAACTATCATCTGGGGAAGAAACCGGTGGAGTTGGTTTTGTGGCATAGGTGCCTGTTCTCATCCGCAAGTAAGAGTTTGTGCCCTTGTCTACAGTTCATTTTTCCGACTCAGTCGTGGGATATGGGAGTGAAATCGATTCATTTTGCCTTTCCGGTGAATCCTCATCGGCGGGATTCGCCGCATGTGTAGGCTTCACTCCCGCAGAACTGAGGAACACCCACTCAGTTTTGGATACTTATTCCCCTTCTTATAACTTATATTCCAATAGTTCCAAATGGTGAACCGGGGATGATGGTTGAAGAAAAACTCATATTTGATGGGGTGAATCTTAGAGCACACAAAGGATGAAAGTATGGTAACAGCAGTCATCTTGCTTAATGTACAGCGTGATAAGGTCAACGAGGTCGCGGAGGCACTGGCAGATATGCAGGCAATATCTGAAGTGTATTCCGTGGGCGGGCGTTACGATCTGGTGGCCATCGTTCGCGTGCAGAAGAATGAGCAGCTTGCGGACCTGGTAACACACAAGATGTCGCAACTCCAGGGAATTGTTAATACCGAAACCATGCTCGCCTTTCGGGCCTATTCCCGGCATGACCTTGAGCACATGTTTTCCATCGGTTTTGAATAGTACCCGCAGGTTTAATCCCGCAGCCGGATACTGTGTATTCCGCCGGGGAACTTCACTTCGTCTCCGGCCGGACGTTCCATAGACTCCGATGGCAGGGAAATTCATCGAGAAATATTTTGTTGTTTTGCTCCTGATCTCCCTTGTACTGGGGCTGTATCTTCCATTGTTTGATAAGATCCCTTCCCGGGTTTTACTGGTATTGTTAGGTACGGTAATTTTTTTCTCGAGTTTTCAAATTACCCTCTCGGAAATTCGTGCCATTCAGCCCGGCATAGTATTCTTTTTTTACGTAGCTCGCTTTCTGCTGCTGCCGTTACTATTATTTTTCACAGCAGCACATTTAT
Source organism: uncultured bacterium (assembly GCA_964413425.1). Classification (GTDB taxonomy): domain Bacteria; phylum Fidelibacterota; class JAANXI01; order JAANXI01; family JAANXI01; genus DATFLS01. The sequence continues at coordinate 11,027 of CAYPST010000114.1, read as the reverse complement.
TACCTTATTATGCCAACGGCATTTTTCTGCTCGCGTTAATGCCGGCGGGTACGGCCTCTCCCGGGATCGCACATATTTACCGCGGGAACATCTCGCTTTCGCTCCTGTTGGTCATTGTCAGCTCGTTGCTCGCTCCCTTCGTTTTACCATTGGTTCTCACTGCCTTCACCGGAAGAACTGTTCTCATCGATGCAGGATGTTTGTTTGTCACTCTCAGCGCAACTATTTTTCTACCGGTGGTGGTTCATCTGGTTTTCCGAAGAAACCGTGCACTATTGTTACGGATGCGAGAGATTAATTCCCCGGTGGTGGTATTGCTGGTCTGCGCGATGATTATGATCATTATAGCCAAACAGCGATCATATCTTTTTGAACACCTTCAGGTGGTTCCGGAATATTTGGTCATCTCGTTGGCTGCATTTCTTGTATTTTATTTATTCGGCTGGACCGCATCCGTCCGGGGTGGTCAGAGCAAACGGGTATCATTCACAATTGGGTCGGGAGTGAACAACAACGCATTGGGAATCGTAATTTCTTTCCTCTATTTCCCGAGTCAGGTGAGTACCTTTCTGGTGATCTCAGAAATACCATGGATTGTCGGAATAATGCTGTTCAAAGGGTATTTGAGTAGTAAATACAGTCCCTGGTAAAAGTAATGAGAAGCCATGAGGTATGTCTAACCTGAACAGGTCATAAAAAATGGCACACGGTCTCCCCGATTAGAAATCCTGACACTTCGGGATTGTCTCTATCGGGTGATGACTGCGGATCCTCCCTGCATCCCTTACGTCAGGTAGATATAGTGACCAGGTGCATAGGGTACATAGGTACATAAGGACGCACGTATCAGAGATACATCCGCTTGAACAGGCCATGAATCTTTCGGTGAAGATCCTCCGCTGCTCGATACCGGCCGCGTGCCGCCCGTATGGACCTATTGCCTTATCCCGAAGAATTATGTGGGTAACATACAAAGGGATCTCTTCGAGATGTACCCGGTGGTGGCGGGGCACTCCGGGCCTTCTCTCCGTCATCTGCTGCTCTTCTTTTCGGAAGTATGAATAATTCGTGACAGGCATCAGCCATGTCGATAATGAGGAGTAATTATGGAGTAATTACATCTTGATATAAATATAAATTTATGTAAATTAAATACAAACAAGATACTATATTTAATTCTGCAGTTAAGTTCTGTGAATGTGCAACTAACGGGAACTTTCGGAGAGGGTCAATTGCTGAAGGATTTGGGTTCGCTGCTTTATTGAGTTCTTCTGTAGTTCCGAAATACAGTATAGTTGTTTGGTTGTATTAAATTATTGATAAAGGCTGCCGATAATACAGATAGGGCAGAATAGGACGCTCCCTGGGTACTGAACCTGATAATTTCGGTATTCATTCTATTTGGAAAACTTTGCCCGCAAGAAGGAGTCGCATCAGAGCGGTGTAAGATGATGTTTGATGCGGCTCATACAAGAGAAGCTCTGGCCCGGGTATATCATATAAGAGAACGGTAAGGATTTCGGGTTACAGGGGCTGTTGGCTCCGGACACTGACTATCTAATTTAGGAGGAGGAATCATATGTTAAAAAAGAGGCAAAAAGCCATTGTGCGGAAGTTCATAGAAGAAATTTATAATAAAGGTAATCTGGCTGCACTGGATGATCTGGTTGATACCGAGCTGATCTTTCATGGAATACCGGAAGCCGAAGATCTGGAGGATGTCAAACAGGCCATTGCCCATGTGCGGGAAAACTGGAATTCCATCTTTTCCCATCTGCGGTTTACCATCGATGAAATATGCATCGATGGTGACAGGGTCATCGTCAGACTTACCAAACGGGGTACATTTAAAAATGCCTATAAACAAAAATTTCGTTCCGGTGAGAAACTGACGGTGCCCGCCACCGAAATTTTCCGATTCTCGAATGGAAAAGTAAAAGAAATCTGGGCAAATCCCTGAATGCAACCTGAAGGCTGAATAATGCCTAAGAAGTGCCTGCCCTGAGTTCAGGTTTCTTCTCTTAATCAATCAGGAGATGTGAGATCCTAATTGCACTCCTCATTTTCTCATTCTATTTTTTATCACTGTTACAAAATTCCAGACATAGAAACTACGTTTCAATAGTGTTCTGACTTTGAATGAACCGCAACCGTCCCGAGTAAAGGAGTTTTTTCAAGTATTACACAATAGGGTTCCCGGAACAGCCAACAACGCCATGCCAGTCCCTTCGGGGAACAGTGGGAACAGAACATTTATCACGCTGACAAAAATAAATCTCCAATTCCCGGTTTCATCAAAGAGCCCGTTGGAACAGCCCGGGGAATAATTTTCAAGTACGAAAGGATTAAACCTGTGGAGAGTATAAAATACCTCTCAAATGTAATCGGTGCGATTCTGGGTCTCATCTGTTTAATTACTTCGCCGGTGTATGCTCAACCCGAACCGTTCTTTGAGTCGGATCTTCTTTTTCCGCCCGAATACTGGCATAATCACTCTTCCTGTATCGTGGAAGCGCCGAACGGGGATCTGCTGGTGTGCTGGTATCATGGTTCAGGCGAGCGCCAGGCCGATGATGTTGTCATCCTTGGAGCGAGAAAGCAGTCGGGCGACAGCCGGTGGAGTGCTCCCTTCCTCATGGAGAATACGCCCGGGTATCCGGATGCCAATCCTGCTATGTTCATCGATCCGCAGGAGCGGTTGTGGCTTCTCTGGCCCACTATTCTGGCCAACGAATGGCACACGGCGCTGATGAAGTACCGGATTTCCTCCGATTATCTTGGCCAGGGACCGCCCGAATGGGATGTGGGGAAGGTGCTTCATGTCACCCCCGGGGAGAAATTTCATACGACCGTGCAGCGTGCATTGGAGGATCTCGACCATCGGGAAATCCCGGAAGTTTCGGAGGAACGGGCAGCCGAGTATCGACAGGAAATGCTGCAGAAATCTTCTGACAAATTTTACCGCAGACTCGGCTGGATGACCCGGGCGCATCCGTTTATCCTGGAAAACTCCAGGTTGATTGTCCCGCTCTATTCCGACGGATTCAGTTTCTCGATTATGGCCATCAGTGATGACTGGGGTACCACCTGGTCTGCCAGCACTCCATTGGTGGGATTGGGGAGCATCCAGCCGAGCCTTGCCAGACGGAGTGACGGAACCGTTGTGGCGTACATGCGGGATAACGGTCCGCCGCCGAAGCGATTACATATCAGTGAATCCGCAGACCGCGGGGAAACCTGGAGCCCGGTCCGGGATTCGGAATTTCCCAATCCCGGCAGCGGAGCGGAAGTGACGGTGCTTGAGAACGGACACTGGGTGTTAATTTATAACGATCTGGAACGCGGCCGGTACAGTCTGGCGGTGGCTCTCTCCGAAGATGAAGGTCGGACCTGGCAGTGGAAACGACATGTGGAACGCGACCAGCCTTCCTCCGATGGAGGTGATCTCGGACAATATCATTATCCCTCCATCATCCAGGCGGCTGACGGAACCATCCACGTCAGCTACAGCTATTTTCTCCCGCCCAATCAGGCAGAGAAAGATAACCAGGGGAGGCTGCTCCGGAAGTCCATCAAACATGCCCATTTCAATGAAGCATGGATCCGGGCCGGGGAAGCGTTCTGATCCTGAGGAGTCTGCAGAAAATAGCACGTCCCGCAGGGATCCCATCGGGACAGATTGACACAGAAAAAAAAGATATCCACAGATCCCCCGCTCCACCCCAAGTCCCAGACAAAGAATTCTGGTATGGAAGAATATCTCTGGCTTTCAGTGGAAAAGCAGATCCTCGGAACGTTTCTGAGTAGACTCAGGTTATCTGTGTCAATCTGCGTCAATCTGTGGCCGCTGTCGTTTTGTTAAATCCCCTGAGCCATGGTGGTTGCCGGGACTCCCAGCACTTCCTCTGCAATCGTATCCAGGGAATCCTGCACACCCGCTACATGCAATGTTCGGTGCACATGCGTGTAGCTTTCACCGGCCCCAAGATCTAACGCCGGGGAACTGGTCTCCAGCTCATAGAAATCACCCAGTGCCGGGACGCCTGGTTCCGGCGGACCGTCATTATAGCTGTTGATTACATCACCGCCGTAAGGTTCCTCCTGGATTCTCCACATGCTGTTGACATACGCTGTGGCCTGCGGCGGCTTGGTATAATGGATGAGCGTCAGGAGGTTTCTGGTCGGGATGTAACTGCCGAAAACGGATGTCGCCCGATGTGCCCCCAGCCCGATTTTACTGCGGTACTCGCCGTCACATTTAAACAGGACATAGCCTTCGCGAACTGCAAGACGATCAGAGGGCACTTTTCCGAAATAGGCATCGTTGACGATTTCGCCACTCGCAGCGGTATCGTAGGGAAGCACCACGTATGCGACGTCAAAGGGATTGAACATGCCGAGGATCCAGATGCTGGGCAGGCCGGTTTCCCTGTTCCAGGGAACAGAATTCAGGTTCGTCACTGTATTTCTGGTTTCAAAACCGATCCATCGGAGAGCATCGGGAAATATCACACCGTAAGAATTGGCAATATCACCCGCATTCAGTATACGTACCGTTCGTTCCACGAGCATATGGAAGGGAGTGCCGCTGTAATTTGTGAGCCGAATCGACCGGATGTATCTGACACTGTCCGGGGATTGTGTCTGTATTGTCCATTGTCCCATGTGCAGATCCTCGGGCACTTGCCAGGCTGAGAATTCAAATGGGCTGTTCTCCGGGAAATAGAATCCGTATTGTCCGCCTTCCGGGCCGAGCCAGAACCGGTCTTCGCCACCGTAATTGTCGAACTGGGTTCCGGTTTCTCCTGCTTTGATAAATTCATGATTAATCCAGCCCAGACTGGCGGCATCTTCGGCGAGTGCACTGGTCATGACGCGGGCCTGGTACTGCGCAGAGACGGCAACTCGGCCGCCGCCAGGCGCCCTGAGGATCTGCACATTACCATAGTTCCGGAGGAACTCGACGTCATCGGCAAATGTCACTCCGGTGCGGTCCAGAGCAGATTGCTGCTGGCGGGCACATCCCAATACAAAACCCGCCAGCAGGATCACCGGAAAAAACTGTACAACTCTGTGGTAGCCCATACTTGCTCCTCTCTTCCCATGATTCGCATCAACAAACAATGAAAGCGGACCTTCTTGCTCAGTATTTATTCGCGTTCATCTCCCCAGAGATGCGGATCATCTCCTTTATTCTTGCGCCATTCATGCCGCCAGTAGTGCATATCCACCGGATCGATAAGCGGTTTCGGTGCCCGTTCCGCCCGGGATGGAAACGGCGGGAATTGTTGATGAGGCTCTCGCTGATACCAATATGCGACGCTGGCAAGATCCAGGGTCAGATTGTTATTGTGTCCGTGTTCAATGGAAAATCTCAGTGACTCGTTGAAGTAGACGGGATCGCTGATATGAAACCGATACACATGGGTCCTGCCCAGCCAGCCGGTATCCTCATTCACCCGGGCATAGCCGTAATAGGGATGACTGAACAGCGCTTTCGGTGCCCAGGAAGTGTTGAAATAATCTTCGGTTCCGGTGCCGTGCAGCGAAGGCGGCCATTGTTCACCATCAATAAAAATCATATCATCTCCCTCGCCATACCAGATGGGCGTGGGACAGTGCACAAAATAATTGACACCCACGAAATGGCCCTTCCCCTCGATGTCCGCAATGAGGTAGTTTTCGCTTCCGGTCGTGTTCTCTTCCTGGGGACCGAGCAGACCCCATTCGTTTTCACCTTCCGGCAATGCTTCGGTGAGTTCATGATTGTACCAGGCATGAAATCGTCCCATATCGTCAGGCAGGACGTCCATTGCCACGTAATCCACATAATAATAAAAGGCATCAATATTCTGGCCGGAATCATTCTCCACCTCGATTCTGGCACCGGTGGCAAAGGGCATGGTGAAATAACAGACCAGGCCACGGCCGCCCCGGGGACCGGCAGCCAGTGGCAGCGAGGCGTAATTGTAACTTTCATCCCAGCCCTGCCCGAAAAAAGGACCAATCGGTGCTTCAACCGATGGGTTCTCTTCACCGTCCCAATACATTCTGAGAATAATATCATTCCGGCTCAGTTCGGGAGGAGGTGGGGCAATGGTGATCCAGATATGGTTTATCACGCCCGCCCCGTCCACCTGGAATAGAGTGCGGCGCTTACCATCCGGGATGTTCTCAAACCGGTCGTTGTTTCCCCCGGTGGTATCGAAGCTGCTGATGCGTTCGCTCCGCACGCCATCCTGCAGCCGGGCCAGATCCATCAGATCGACACTGACTCCCTGGGATAAAACCAGGGCGGGAATAAGCATCGTAAAAACCAGACAGAAAATCAGTCCGGCAGGCTTTAAGCGGACATTGTCCGAACATCTTCCATACATAATCTCGCCTCCGTTTGTTTGGGTTCTGTTAAAAATATTCCATTCGAATTCGTTCGTGTCGAACAATTCACGGCGTACACAGAAGAGCAATATCTCTGGCATTCTATCGGCTACCTGTCAGACAAGATATATCCTGGTGTGTGGTAGCGGTAACCCTATTTTACATTCGGCATATTATACTTTCAAGAATGATTTCTTCGTGGGAACGCAAGCAGCAGGGAACGACTGCAGGATTGGCGGCCACAGATTTATCTCGAAGAGATGCCGTTGGCACGCAGATATACACAGATTATACAAAGTAGAAAACAGATACTAATATTTCGTTGTGGTTTCGTGTGAATTCCCCGGAGAAAAAGATGTCGTTCAGCACGTGCCTTTGTCAGAAAGGCTTTCTTCCACGGATCATCCCGGAGTCCCTCCCGGGTCCAGGCGGCCCCGGACTTGAACGGGTTGGGTTCTCTGTTGTATATTTCCCGGCAAACAAGAGAGGAGATGATGGAGATTACAATTCTGACAGTCCCCGGCATGGGCGGATCAGGCCCCAACCACTGGCAGACCCTGTGGGAGCTGGAGGAGCCGAACATCCGGCGTGTGGAACAGCGGGACTGGGAGCAGCCGGTCATGTTCGAATGGATGATGACGCTGGAGCAGGCACTGCAGGATATCGATGGTCCCAAAGTGGTGGTGGGGCACAGCCTCGGATGTATTCTCATTGTGGAAGCAGCAGTGAATATTTCCAGAGATGTGACCGGCGCCCTCCTGGTTGCCCCGCCGGATCTTGCGCAGATGGAAGGTGCCGGCCCTGTGCCCCTGCATAAGCTGCCGTTCCCAAGTACTGTGGTGGCCAGTGAGGACGATCCCTGGGTGACCATCGAACGGGCGGAGGAGTTCGCCTATGCCTGGGGCAGCCGGTTCGTGAATATCGGTCCCGCCGGACACATTAACGCCGACTCCGGGTACGGAGAATGGCCCGAAGGCAGACAGCTGCTGGACGACTTGCTGAATGCAGCATCGCAGTAGCCAGTGCTACCGGCTCGAAATCGTTACGGCCTCGGCAGGACAGTGTCAGGGCAGCCGAACAAATTCGCAGGTGCCGGAATACACTGGACTATTCCATGCCGGAATAATGCAGAACGAGAGTACACGTCGGGAGCAGAGCAACACCTCTGATCGGCAGATACAGTTCTTTCGAGAGTCCATACCAGGTAATTGTAACCAGACCTCAAAATCTGATTTATGATATTGCAAAAAGCTGCAATGCGATTCTACAATTGAAGAAGCCTATTGTAAAAAGTTACAAGCCTGTACTACACGAACAGAACCCCTGCCGCAATTGTTTGCAGTGGCGCTCGATACGTCTGAAGTAACCAGGGAGTGCATAGTGGTGCAGGGATCTTCACCGGGGGTGCACGAGCCGGCCGCGTGACTGTCTGCGAAGACGCGGACACCAGTCGGCACTCGGGATCGTCCCGTACCCACCGGAGCGCAACCATATACCAGGAGCCTCGAAGAGATCCCTGAGAACCGGGGTTCGGGATGACACCATCTGCGGACTGAGCCGTAAACGAACCCTCAGACACCACCCCGGCGCCGCTGTTTCATGAATGAGTATTGAATTATTGGGTATTGGGTATTGAAGTATTAAGAATAACACTTTGCAATAATAAGCCGGAATCATTTTTTTATAAGTGGCATTTAATGGCAAGATGATATTTCGAACAGGCCAGCGGTGAAGCATTTATTGACCTCCAAGACGAATCTGAGTCAATCCCTGGGAATCCTTGGAATTGCCTGGCTGATCTGCCATCCTCTGGGCGCTTCCACCATCAGTGGCTTCATAACCGATGCCGAAACCACGGATCCGCTGCCGTATGCGAATGTTGTGCTGCGTGCTACGGAGCAGGGCGCAACATCTGACGAACGAGGATATTACATCATCCATAATGTAGAGCCGGATAACTACACTCTCTCGGTTTCCTACATCGGATACGCCGCCCGGGATACAGTGATTCACGTCCCGCCGCAGTCGGATGTCCGGGTGGATTTGCAGCTGCAGACACAGAGCCTGCGGATGGAAGAAGTGGTAGTCACCGCAGATCGGGTGCGTTTCGAAAAAGCGGTGGAGACCAGCAGGATTAATCTGTCTCCCAGGGAGCTGGAGATCGTTCCGGCTTTCGTGGAAGCGGATATCTTTCGATCCGTGCAGCAGCTCCCGGGTGTGGTCGCCCAGAATGATTTTTCGGCCGCGCTGGTGGTGCGGGGTGGGAGTCCGGATGAGAACCTGATCCTGCTGGACGGGATTGAAGTGTATAATCCGTATCATTTCGGAGGGGTTTTTTCGGCGTTCAATACCGATGCTATCCGCGATGCCGAATTCCAGGCGGGCGGGTTTCCGGTGCGATATGGCGGACGGCTTTCTTCGGTCTTGGAAATCCGAACCAAGGAAGGGAATCCCCGGGGCGGTTTGTTAGGGGAGAACTGGCCCCTGAAGAAGTACTGGGATATCAGCGGCGGAGCGATCGATGTCAGCATACTGAGTTCGAAGGCCTTTCTGGAAGGTCCTCTGTATAACGGCGGATATTTTGTTTCGTTCCGGCGCACCTACTTTGACCAGGTTGCCGAAGCGGCCCATTCTCTCAACGATACTATCCCCACCCTCCCGTACTTCTTTTACGACGGGCAGTGGAAAGCTCATACCCAGGTGACCGACCGGCACCGGCTGGACGTGCAGGGGTATTTCGGAGCGGATGATTTGACACTCCGGTTTGGCGACAGCGCCGATCAAACCGGCTCCATTGATTTCAACTGGATCTGGGGCAATCGCACCAACAGTGCGATCGTCAGAAGTATCCTGCGTTCGGATATGATGCTGGAATCCATGGTGGCCTTCAGCGCATATGATTTCGATGTGGATTTTACCCAGACCACCACTGACTCGCTGGGAAATCGGGTGGACAACCGATATCTTATCAAAAATATATTGCATGATCTCTCCGTCGCCGAGCGCCTTGATTGGAAAATATCGTCCGCCCACCGGCTGCAGGCCGGTTTCACCTTTAAACGGTTCCGGTTTCGGTTCACCTTCGATAATGACGAAACCCGGTTCCTGGATGAAGATCAAAGTCCGCAGTTATTCTCCGCCTACCTCCAGGACACCTGGCAGACGAATATCCGGTTGAATCTCCAGGCGGGCGTGCGCGCCTCGTATTACTCGCTTTCGGAGAAGCCATGGCTTGACTTCCGGGGCGGATTCAAATATCGAATCTATGAAAATACCGCATTGAAGGGCAGTGCGGGATTGTATACCCAGTTCCTGTTCACCAGCAACGATGACGACGCCATCCTGCGGGTGGTCGATTTCTGGAATCCGGTACCGGATTATCTGGATCCGCAGCGCGCCATTCATTACATCCTTGGAGTGGAACAGTGGATCGGGGCGGGGCACCAGCTTTCTCTGGAAGCCTATTACAAGCCGTATCTGAATGTGCTGGACCTCAATCCAATCCAGAACGTATACAACGAGCGGGACGATTACATCGCCGGGACCGGATTCGCCTGGGGGATCGAAACCCTCCTGAAACGGTCGGTCGGGGATCTGACCGGCTGGGTGGCATATACGTATGCAAAAACGGTCAAACGTATCGATCTGGATGGCAACGGAGTAGTGGAGCCGGAGCAGGGGGAGGTGTATCCTCCGAAATACGACAAACGCCATAACTTCAAGATGGTGCTGAACTACCGGATTAATGAAAAACATTCGCTGGGAATCAGCTGGAACTGGAGCAGCGGTCAGCCTTATACGCCGGTGGTAGGGAAGCAGTACGGAGGTGCGGAGACCAGCGGCTGGTTCCAGCCTTATCTGTTTCAATCCGACATCCGGGGAAATCGGAACAGTGCCAGATTCCCGAACTACCTCCGGGGGGATCTGAGCTATACCAGAGCCCTGAACTGGTTCGGACTGCGGGGGAACCTCACTCTCCAGATCATTAATTTCACCAACCATTTTAACGTGCTGTTTTACCAGTGGAATCATTCGGTGTCGCCCTCTGCGGTGACCGCGTATTCCATGTTTCCGATGATTCCGACCATGGGGATTTCGTTTGAATTCTAAGAGTGGAAACAGGTAGAGAAACTACTGCCTGCCCCGACACGTCGGGGAATGACACGAATTGACACGAAGCAGAAAAACGAATAATATGAAATTATCAGGAATGAACTGTGAAAATATACAATGACTTGGCAGCAGAAGAAGATTATCATACTGTATGGATAATACTTTGAATATGAACCTCAAAGACTTGCTGAAATCACTTTTATAGCGGAATCGATCGTGTCGAATCAGTTTCACCCCGGATTATTCATGAACCAGAAAAAGAAAATAGCACGCTGATACACGCGGAAACAAGGGATGACCACCGAGAAAAAAAAGAAAAACATGCCTGACACCTCAGCTCCCCGGACGATGGAGGGCCAGTATGGCAGGAGGAGCCTGGGATGGGGCATGAGACCATCGGAGTCACACTTGCCCCGCCCCGGCACGCCTCCGCCTCTCGCATCCGTGCTTTCGCAGGGGCGCAGCGACCGCGGCACTCATCTCCTTTGGAGGCGTGGCAGGGAGGCGATCCGTGGTCATCCCCGACGTATCGGGGC
>CAYPST010000113.1:0-13338 GCA_964413425.1 uncultured bacterium | reverse complement strand
GGGAAAAGACGAAAATCCCCGCCCCTAATCCGTACTTGAGCCGATCCTGCTGCATGGTCTCCTGCAATTCTTTCTGATTATGCAGAAACTCGTTCCATTATTCGGAATAATGAATTTCTGCGTTCCTTGCTTGAAAGATATAAACGATATGTATCTGGTAGTGTGGAAGTATACACGGAGTTTCATGTACCTCCAAATTATTTTTCCCACTCCACCTCATTCCCGCTATATTCTCAGACCGGGCACTCTTCACCTGATTTTAAACCGAATTCGTTTGAGAAGATGATCGGAAATAAACTCATGGAGTCCAGATATTTGAGGAATCACCGCCTGAATCGTCCTCGTCTTTCTCTTTCCCGCCAAATGCCTCGTCCGGAGTGACTATATTGCTGTCTTTCTTAGCGGATTGCCCTCCGGCTTTCTCTGCTTTCTGCTCTTCAGACTCAGACTCCTCGCCGGCTGCCTCTTTTTTCTCCTTCTTTTTTTCTTCCATAAAGTTCATCTTCAACTCTTTGATTGCTCGATCCAACAGCTTCGACTCCTGGTCGGTGAGATTCCCCTGGGTTTTTTCCTTCAGCATATCCAGAAGATCGATGGAGAATTGTGCCTGTTCCATATCTTTCTCCACCTTGTTCGTCACCGGATTCGCCATCTTCCCCATCTGCATGAAGGCGCTGGAATAAAATGTGGATACCAGATAGGTAAACAATTCACCTTTTTCTGGATATTCCTGCTGCTGGTCAGCCATAATACATCCTCCTTTCTCAGCTAATATACCCTAATTCCCATTGTTTTCGATATTGCTTTAAAAAATGCTGTTTCAATTTCATATGCGTCGAATCTGTGAGTTCGGGATCCTGCTTAATAAGCTCAAAAGCGCCCTTGCGGGCCATGTGCAGCAGGTCTCTGTCTTCGATAAAATTTGCAATTTTCAATTCCGGGAATCCACTTTGTTTGGTTCCGAAGAAATCGCCCGGTCCGCGCAATTTGAGATCTTCATCAGCTATCCGAAAACCATCGTTGGTTTCTACCATTATAGAGAATCGTTGTTCCGCATCCGAACTATCTGTTTTCCCCCGGGCCCGGTTCACCAGAATACAATAACTCTTTTCCTTCCCCCGTCCCACTCGTCCCCGCAGCTGATGCAGCTGGGTCAGGCCGAATCGTTCTGCATTTTCTATGAGCATGACCGTGGCATTCGGAACATCAATGCCGACTTCGATCACCGTGGTGCTGACCAGTATCTGAATCTCATTCCCTTCGAACCGCCGCATCCGCTCTTCCTTTTCTTCCTGCGACATCCGGCCGTGCAGTAACTCGACTGTGAACTCCTCGAACTCCTGCTGCAGCGATTCAAATCCGTTGGTCGCTGCCTGTAAATCCGAACTTTCCGATTCCTCGATAAGGGGAAAGACCACGTAACACTGCTGCCCGAGGTTCAACAGTTTGCGGATAAATTGATACACTTTTTTCAGTTTCTGAGGTGTGACTTGTCTGGTATGGATTTCCTGCCGATCTGCCGGCATCTCATCGAGAACACTCGCATCCAGATCACCGTATAAGGTCATCGCCATGGTACGTGGTATCGGTGTAGCAGTCATGACCAAAGTGTCAATATTCGACCCCTTCCGGATTAACTCGCCTCGCTGTAAAACCCCAAACCGGTGTTGTTCATCAATAATTGCCAATCCCAGCGAATGATAATCAACCGCCTCCTGAATCAGCGCGTGGGTGCCCACTGCAAAGGGGATGTCTCCGTGCTTCAACCCGTTCAGGATACTCTTTCTATCCGAATTTTTCAGGGATCCGGTCAGGAGAGCCACCGGCACCCTTAATCGCCGGAAATACGACTGAACCGTCCGGTAATGCTGCTCTGCCAGAATTTCGGTCGGTGCCATGAACGCTACCTGATAGCCATTCCCGATGGCAATGGACGCCGCCAGCATCGCCACCACTGTTTTCCCGGATCCCACGTCTCCCTGGAGTAAACGCTGCATCACGTTTTCCGATTTCATATCGGCACGAATTTCCCGCATCACCTGTTTCTGGGCCTCAGTTAACTCAAAGGGAATCAGGCGATAGAGTGCTTCGCATAACGGACCGATCTTTTCATATTGAATCCCTTTGGGAACGGATTCCGTATGATATTTCCGCAGAGCCAGCATCAACTGGAGGAAAAACAGTTCCTCGAACTTCAGCCGTCGTCTCGCCTGGTTCAGTGCGGACGCATCCGCCGGAGAGTGGATATTTCGAAGCGCCTCCTGGATTGAGCGCAAACGGAAATGCCCGAGCAGGGTCGCCGGGAAATATTCCTCGATAAGGTCGTCGATCGCAGGCAGTATTTGCCGGTAAATTTTGCGGAATCGCCTGCTGTCCAGACCGCATCCTTTTAACTGGGCGTTCCCGGGATACAGCGGGATAATCTTCCCGGTATTGACGGGATCCTCCTCGTCCTTCCCCAGCTTATCATAGTCAGGATGGCTCATGGAAAGGCCGTTGTAAAAGGCGATCTTGCCGCTGACAGCAATGGGCTCGCCGACTTTGAATTTTCCCTGCATCCATTTGGTTCCGCGAAACCACCGGCATTTCAGTATCCCGGTTTTATCCTGTACGACCATTTCAAAATAGGAACGCCGCCGACCCCGTCGCATTCCCCGGGCCATTACTTTTCCGACCACGGTCGCCTCCTGATCCACCTGTAGCTGATGAATGGGGACAATCGTGCTGCGATCCAGATATCGGCGGGGGAAGTAATATAACAGATCCTCAATGGTGTGAACGTTCACGCTCTCCAGGGCTTCCGCTCTGGCCGGACCGACGCCGCGTAAGTACTGGACGGGCGTCTGCTTCGTCCATTGATATTGGTGCGAAGATCCGGTAGCAGACATCGCCTGTTACAGGTGACGTTCGACAGTATATTGAACTTCAGACTCTCCCTGCCCCGGAATCTCCAGTTCGTATCGGATTGTACCGGCGTCTTTGCGCAGGGATTGAACGGATTCCTTGAGCACTTCCCACTCACCATAATAATGCTCGATCACGGCGACGGTAACCGCAGCATCTTTGTGATTACGTAAGGTGACGTTCACCGTCCAGCGCTCGAAATCGTTCCCGCGGCGTTCGTACTCCCGGATTTCCCGATCCCCGACCACATCAAACGACTTGCCCGCTGTCAGCCGGACTTCTTCATCCCTGGGAGTATGCCGAATGCGGTCTTCACCCACCAGCACTTCGCTCCCGTCGGCATCTTCCTGCATCAGCCGGATGACCCCGGCCGGGAGCGGGACTCCGAGATTGTTCTGTGCGCTGTTCTGAAAGGTGATCTCCACATTAACGTTTTCCTGCTTGACGGTTTCCCGCTCCCGGTGCTCAAAGGTATACACACGCTGATACTCAATTTCGGTGGGATTCCGGAAGGTTACCTGCTTCATGGAGTTCTGTTCCAGGGTGGTCGGAAAATCGATTTCATACAGATGATATTCAAAGATCCCCCGTTCCCGCACTGTGGGTTCTGCTTCTGCTCGTGCCAGCGCCATCTCCCGGGCCACCCGGGCTCGTCTCTCCTCCTGGACCCGGTGAAGATCCCCTGCCACTAATTTCACGGTCGCCTCCATATAGGCGGCGCCGGAACTGTTTTCCAGTGTGACCCAGGACGAGAGCGTTCCGGACGCATCCCTTCTCTTGAGTTTCAGGATATAGTCGGCATTCCATGTTAATCCCTCCGTCAGGTAACTCAACCGGACCGGGTAGTCGCCGGCCTCTTCCGCATCAATAATCCATTGGAGGGTCGGCCGCAGGATCAATCCCTGGGGCAACCTGGGAAAATTGTATTCCTTCACTTTCTCAGCATTGATAACCAGGAGAGAGCCATCCTCTTTCCGGATAATGAGTGACGACCCATCCCGGGAAAGCAATTGGCCGGAGCGAGTTTCATCACTTTCTGTGACCAGGGAGATTTGATTCCCGATGTATTTCTCAAAGACTTTCCCGGTACTCACCAGATCATATTGAAAATTCTGTTCTAACAAATGAAAGGGCCGGGGTTCTCCGGAGTCCATGTGCACGGTTGCCGGCTGGATTTTCGCCGCCACATCCGTAATGGCGATACTCTGCCGGCCATCTTGTAACGAAAGTATCCGCTGTTCCTGGATCAATCCCAGGTTGGCATTATAAATCGTAACGATCGGATTCTTCTCAGCCCCGAATGCTGACGAAATTAACAGCAGGCTGCTAAGAATCCATGGAAGATAATTTTTCATAACTGGCTTGTAATTTTTCCAATTCTTCCTGATAGGTTGCCTGCTTTTGCCGTTCTTTTTCCACCACGTGATCCGGTGCTTTCTCAACGAAATCGGCATTCGAGAGTTTGGCATTCGCTTTGTGAAGCCGCCCCTCTGTGTCCTCGATTTCCCTCTTTAACCGCTCCCGTTCCTTCTGCAGATCAATGAGATCCGCCAGCGGCAGGAAGATTTCCATTTCCCGAACCACAGCCGTGGCACTGGATTCAGGCTGGCCCACATCGCGTTCGATGGCAAAATCGCTTAAATTCGCCAGAGCCATGACATACGCACTATGGGATCGCAGCAGGTCCGCTCTCCCATCCTGGACACCATTTACGATCACCGAAGCACGCCTGGAAGGCGGCACATTCATCTCACTCCGCATGGTGCGTATCGCAACGATGACGTCCTGGAGCAGGGACATCTCGGACTCGGCATCTTCATCGATCAATGCGGCATTCCACTCAGGAAATTCGCTCACCATCATATCGGGATCGTCCGGCAGTTTCAAATGCTGCCAGATTTCCTCGGTGATAAAAGGAATGATCGGATGCAGCAGCTGCAGCGTTTGCCGGAGCACATTCACAGCCATGGTCAACGCGGTTTCCCTGGCCGGATCATTGTCCCCATAGAAGCGTGCTTTAATCAACTCCAGGTACCAGTCGCAAACCTCACCCCAGAAGAACTTATGGACGGTATCCTGGGCCTCGTGGATGCGGAAGTTCTCCAGCGCAGCGTCATACTGCTTGATGACTCCTTGGAGCCGTGAAATAATCCACCGGTCGGCGAGTTCCCAATGATCTTTCTCCGGCAGTTCGTGCGGAACGGATTGGTCATTGCGCTGCATTTCCACGAACCGGAAGCTGTTCCATAATTTATTGGAAAAATTCCGCCCGATTTCGAAATTTTCTTCGGCCAGGTTTATGTCCTGCCCCTCGGTGGAGAGGACAATCAAGGAATACCGGACGGCATCCGCCGAATACTGTTCCACCATTTCCAGGGGATCGATACCGTTCCCCAGCGATTTACTCATTTTCTGGCCCTGGGCGTCCCGAATAATCCCATTGAAGTACACACTTTTAAAGGGGATCTTATCCATAAATTCCAGTCCGGCCATAATCATACGGGCCACCCAGAAAAAGATAATATCCTGGGCGGTCACCAGAGTATCGGTGGGATAGAAATACTCCAGCTCGGGCGTCTGTTCCGGCCAATCCATGGTGGAGAACGGCCACAGCCAGGAGCTGAACCAGGTATCCAGGACGTTTTCGTCCTGCTTCCAGTCGGCACCGCCGCATTCTTCACAGGTCTCCGGTTGTGAGCGGGCAACCTGTATTGCCCCACACTCCCGGCAGTAGTACGCCGGGATACGATGTCCCCACCACAGCTGCCGCGAGATGCACCAATCTCTGATATTCTGCATCCAATGATTATAGGTCTTCACCCACTTCTCCGGAAAGAAGGTGATCTCGCCGTTGTTCACCACCTCGATAGCCGGTTCTGCCAGCGGCTTCATCCTCACAAACCACTGCTCGGAAATCGCAGGTTCCACAATGGTGTGGCAGCGGTAGCAGTGCCCCACCCGATTCTCATAGTCTTCGGTTTTTTCCAGAAATCCCTGCTCCTCCAGATCCTGCACCAGCTGTTCCCGGCACTCAAATCGATCCATGCCAGCGTAGGGACCGGCTGCTTGGGTCATGGCGGCATCATCACCGATGATTTTAATTTCATCCAGACCGTGACGCCGACCCATCTCAAAGTCGTTGGGATCGTGGGCCGGAGTGACTTTTACCATCCCGGTTCCGAATTCCGGATCCACAAACGCATCCTTGATGACCGGCATTTCACGGTTCAGAATCGGCAGCACAGCTGTTTCGCCCACCAGATGCTGGTATCGTTCGTCATCCGGACTGACGGCCACGGCCGTGTCCCCCAGCATAGTCTCGGGCCGGGTCGTCGCCACCACCAGGTGATCATCTGACCCTTTCAGCGAATATCTGATATACCAGAGATTCCCCTGTCTGGTCTCATGCTCCACCTCTTCATCGGAGATGACTGTCGAACACCGGGGACACCAGTTCACAATGTAGTTATCCCGGTAAATCAGACCTTTTTCATATAATGACACAAAGACATGAGTCACAGCATTGGAAAGCCCTTCATCGAAGGTAAACCGCTCCCGTTCCCAGTCACACGAAGAGCCCAACTTTTTCAATTGGTTGACGATATCCGCTCTGCGGCTTTTGGCCCAATCCCAGGCCAGCTCCACAAATTTGTCCCTGCCAACATCGTGTCGGGATTTGCCTTCCTTCAACAGTTCCTTTTCCACCACGTTCTGTGTCGCGATGCCGGCATGATCGGTTCCGGGCATCCACAACGCTTCATATCCCTGCATCCGCCGCCAGCGAATGAAAATGTCCTGGATGGTGCTGTTATACGCATGACCCATGTGCAACACGGAGGTGACATTAGGCGGTGGAATGACAATACAGTAGGGCTCTTTGTCGGATTGAGGTTCCGCGTGAAAGTGATTCCGCTCTTCCCAATACTCGTACAGGCGATCTTCCACCTGCTTCGGATCATACACCTTTGGTATCTCTTTACCCATAAACGATGAACTTCGCTTGTGTTAAATCTTGCCGGATTTATCTGCGTATCTATTTGGTATTATATCCTAATTAAGTGAAAAAGTTTACATGTCTCTGAGACAAATGTCAATCAGGAGATCCAGTCCGTGCTTTCCGAGACAAGAAACACACCTCCTTCCTGAATGCAGTCAATGAATATGGCAGTTACGACTACTCCGTTTGTAGGAAACGCACCGGGTGGGGGCAGTGAGGGAAGGATTAGTGACGGGAGACAACAACCTCCCTCGGTTCCTCTCCTTCGAAACACAAAAGGAGAGGAATGCCCACCCCATTCCCTGCCAGGAACAGGCGCATGATCCAGCGTAATAGTCCCCTATTTTATTCTTCCAGCTGATCTAATTCTTCTTCCATCTCGGATGGAATCCAGGCTTTGGCCACGTGGAGCACAGCATCTCCGGCATTCACCAGGGGAAGATTAGTGTGACCGATGATCACGCCATGAAACGGAGATTTCAAATCCACCACACTGGTGCCCAGCGGATCGGTGATGGTGGCGACGGTCTGGTGCCACCGGACCCGATCTCCCGCCCGGACCTCGATATGGAGCAGACCGCTTTTCTTCGCGCGCACCCACCTGGTCTTTTCGGCCTGTACCGGTTCGAGCTGTTTCTGCCGTGACTTCCCGAGCATTCCCAGGTGACGCATGACTCTGATGATCCCCTTCACGCCCATCTGGATTGCCCGTTCATTAAATCTGAGTGCCTCTCCCGCCTCATAGACAATGATGGGAACACCTTTTTCCGCCAGCGTTTCGCGGAGCGAGTTATTATGTCGCAGGGAGTGGATGATGACCGGCACCCCAAACGCTCTTGCCATGTCCCTGGTAAGCGAATCGTGCAGATTGGCCCGAATCTGGGGGAGATTATACCGATGCAGGGTGGCCGTATGGATATCAATGCCGTGGGTGGAGCTCGCCACAATTTCATCCAGAAACATATGGGCCATCCGGCCGGCCAGTGATCCCCGGGGCGAGCCGGGATAGGATCGGTTCAAATCGCGGCGATCCGGGAGATAGCGGGAACTGTGAATAAATCCGAACACGTTCACGATGGGCACGGCAATCAGGGCGCCCCGCAGCTTCTGCACCGGTTTCTGCTTTAAGAGCCGCCGGATAATTTCCACTCCATTCAGTTCGTCGCCGTGCTGTGCAGCGCATACAAAGAGGTGGGGACCGGGTTGCGTTCCCCGGATCACCGATACCGGCATATGCGTCCAGTTGTTGGTATACAACCGGGCAACCGGAAGATTAATATCCTTGCGCTCGCCCGGTTGAATCCGGGTGTCACCGATCTGCATGATCGTCTGGTCCCGGTCAGCCTTTGACCCGGGTGCTTGTTTTTCCCTGGCTGGCATTTTGCTCGATATATTTAATGATTTTCTCTGCGATGTCTTTCCCGGTGGCCTGTTCAATTCCCTCCAGTCCAGGTGACGAATTCACTTCCATCACCACCGGCCCATGGTTCGAGCGGAGCATGTCAACACCGGCAACACGTAATCCCATGGTCCGGGCGGCGCGAACTGCAATGGATCGTTCCTCCGGGGTGAGTCTTATAGCCGAGACTGTTCCGCCCCGGTGGATGTTCGCCCGGAACTCCCCTTCCCTGGCCTTGCGATGCATAGAAGCCACCACCCGCTTGTCAATCACGAACGCCCGGATATCTGATCCCCCGCTCTCTTTGATATATTCCTGCACCAGGATGTTCGACTTCAACCCGTAAAACGCCTGTATCACCGATTCAGCGGCCTGTTTCGTTTCCGCCAGTACCACCCCGACCCCCTGGGTTCCCTCCAGTAATTTGATGATGAGCGGGGCACCACCCACCATTTCGATCAAGTCATCGATATCGCGGACGTTCCTGGCGAATCCCGTGACCGGCAGACCAATCCCCTTCCGTGCCAGCAACTGAAAAGCCCGAAGCTTATCCCGGGAGCGTGTAATCGCCTGGGAATCGTTGGTCGGGAAGACCCCCATCATCTCAAATTGGCGCACAATTGCTGTCCCATAGAAGGTATACGATGCTCCTATCCGGGGAATGATGGCATCGAATCCCTTCAGCTCTTTGCCCTGATAGTGGATGGACGGCCGATGGGCACTGATACTCATGTAACAGCCGAGGTAGTTGATCACGTGCATTTCGTGGCCCCGCTTCTGTCCGGCTTCCACCAGCCGCTTTGTGGAATAGAGACCGGATTTCCGGGAAAGAATGCCAATTTTCATTGATTCAGGTCCGTTCTCTCCCGCATAATTCATAATAAATGGCACACCCCAGCGGGATCCCTTCTATGGGACAGATGACCACAGATCTCCCCCTGCCACTCCTCCAAAGAAAATCAGTGCAGTGATTGCTGCGTCCATAAGTAGGCACATCTGCCAGAGATGGAGGTCTGTCCCGGCAGAGAACCGGTGATTCTGATGGTCTCCGGGCGCTATCCCATGCTCCTCCTATCATACCAGCCTGCTCTCGTCCGGGTGGACGTGGTGTCGGGAGTTTTTTCTGTTTTTTATCTGTGGTCATCTGTTGTTTCCGCGTGTATCTGTGTGCTATTCTTTTTCTTGTTTATGGATAATCCGAGCTAATGCAACTCTTCCGGTTTTCCCAGCAGATAGGACTTCTTCGGATTCACCAGAAACCCCTTTCGCAGGGCCGTGCGTCCCAGCAGCATGCGGAAGCCCATCACATCCCGGTTGGTGAGTGTGATTTCGATGGGAATGATCCGGTCGCCGATTCTCGCCGGTGTATCGATAACATACCGATGCTGCTTCTGTCCCACCGAACTGGTCACCATCCGTCTGTCGTGGGCCAGCACTTCCGCTATTACTTCCTCCCGGGCTCGCTGTATCGGATGGATCCAGATTCGGAGCAGCACCCCGTCGCTGCTGTCCTCCAGTGCTTTCATCTTATGAACATGGAGTGCCGATGTCCGGGCACCCGTATCCACCTTTACTTTGATATGTTCCACCCCGAGATCGGGTAAGCCGATCCATTCCCGCCAGCCGATAACGGTCGGTTCTTTCTTCTTTTTCGCGGGGCTCATCGATCGCTGCCAGTCTGATTACTCCAAAAATATATAGTTTATTATGGACGTACACTACCCCGCATGCAGCACTCAGCTTTTAATTTTATATCCCCGATAGAACAGATAAACGCCGACCACGAAACTGATCCCCGTCAGCACAACAGCCATGCCCACGGACCACAGCGGAGACGTATCATACACCCCGAGCGTTCCATACCGTAACCCGTTCACCATATAATAGAGCGGATTAAACAGAGAGGCCGTCTTCAGCCATTCCAGCGGCAGCATATCAATGGAATAAAAGACGCCCCCCACATAGACCAGCGGGGTAATAGCGAATGTAATCAGCAGCATCACGTGATCCCAGTTCTCTGCCTGGAGACCGAAGATGAGTCCTATCGAACTGAACGCAATGGAGACAACCATCATGAGGACGAAGGTCAGCAGGATGTTATGGAAGTGAATATCGAACGCCGTCGCTCCCAGGATTAAAATAATGCCACCATTGATAAATCCGCGGGCCGCACCCCCCAGGATGTACGCCAGCGCAGCCTCGGTGGCAGAAATCGGCGCAATAAGAATATCCTCGATAAAGCTCAATTGTTTCGCCTGATACAGGGAGGACGCGGTATTGCTGTAGCCGTTGTTAATCACCGCCATCATGGCCAGTCCCGGCAGGATGAAATGCAGATAAGAGACATCTTTTATGGTGCCGATCCTGCTTTGCAGGGCAAATCCGAAGATGAACAGAAACAATGCCGCGGTGATAATCGACGGGAGGATCGTTTGCTTATACAGGGTGAAAAACCGTCCCAGCTCTCGTTGCAATATGGTGAAAAATCCGCCGTATTTACGACTGTCCATTGACTGCTTCCTCTGCCATGGATTTGCCTGTTAACTTCACAAACACGTCTTCCAGAGAACTTTCCCGGACACGTACCTCATACAGGTCGATATTTTCCTCGTTCACCTGATTGAGCAATTTCGCCAGTTCTTTACTCGGGTGCTCAACCCGAATGCGGATCAAATTATCCTCCAGCCTGGCATCATAGCCGTTAAACATATCCGGCAGATGCTCCGGCTGCTCATGAAGCTGCAGTTCGATACACCCCATCCCCATGGCATCCATCAGCTGGTGCGGCGCACCTTCCGCAATGATTTCTCCCCGGTTGATAATCGAGACACGTTCACAGAGCTGTTCCGCCTCTTCAATGTAATGGGTGGTCAGCAAAATGGTGACGCCTTCATCGTTCAACCGACGGAGATAATCCCACAGCATATGCCGCAGTTCCACGTCCACCCCGGCTGTAGGTTCATCCAGAATGAGAATAATCGGTTCGTGCACCAGGGCCTTGGCAATCTGCAGCCGGCGTTTCATCCCGCCGGACAGCTTCCGATAATTCTGCTTGCGCTTCTCATGCAGACCGAACTGCCGGAGCAATTCCTCTGCCCGCTGAACCGCTTCCTGCTTCCGTAATCCAAAATACCCTCCCTGGAGAGTTAACAGTTTTTCAATACTGAAAAACGGATCGAAATTGAACTCCTGGGCAGCCAGCCCGATGTTGGAGCGGGTGAAACGAAAATCCGACACCACGTCATGACCCAGCACCTGCACGTCACCCACACTGAAATTCGCCAATCCGGTGAGAATATGGATGGTCGTGCTTTTTCCTGCGCCATTCGGTCCCAGCAGTCCGTAAAATTCTCCCTGCTGGATGTCCAGATCCACGGACTTCAGCGCCTGAAAATCGCCGTACCATTTGGATAATCCCCGAATGCGAATTGCCGGTACCTTGTTCTCCGTCATGACGAAGTCCTTTCCAGTTTCGTTATCACTTCGACATGAGGCGTGTGCGGAAACATATCCACCGGCTGCACCGGCCTGAGTTCATACTCCGTGCCCTCAGAGAGGTCTTTCAGATCTCTGGCCAGCGTGGAGGGATTACAGGAGACATACACGTATTTCTCAGGATGCAGCTGCTTGAGCTCCTTCAGCGTTTTCGGATGGACGCCGGAACGCGGCGGATCGATCACAATCACGTCCGGCTTTTCTATCTGCTTGATCTTTCGATGGAATTCCTGGTGTTTGTTCATATCGACCCGCTCGAACTGCACATTGAATATCTGGTTGTGATAGGCATTTCTGACCGCATTTTCCACCGTTTCCTGGTTCACTTCGAACCCGTACACCCGCTGTGCGTCAGAGGCCAGGTACAGGGCAATAGTTCCTGTCCCGCAGTATAAATCATAAACAACATCGTCGGACTGGACATCGGCGGTTTGTTTGATATGCTCATACAGCACTTCAGCCTGCCGCGTATTTGTCTGAAAAAAGGAGCCGGCAGAGATCTCGAACTCCAGGTCCCCGATCCGATCCAGGATGATATCCTCCCCGTACATCAGGTACTCGAGCTCTCCCACCGCGGATTCACCGACCCGGGTATTTACATTATTCACCACACTGTGAATCCGGGGATACTTTTCCGCCAGCATGTCCACCAGAGGCGCCAACCGGTCCGGATCGTCTTCGCCGGTGACAAAGTTCAACATAATGTGCCCGGTATGTTCACCTTCGCGTATAACCAGATACCGGAGATACCCAGTCTTCTCCCGCAAGTCCCAGAGCCGATAATCGTGTTCCAGCACGTACTGTTTCACATCCGCAAAGATTTGGTTGCGCACCTCGCTCTGCAGGTAACAGACATCCAGATCCAGGATTTTATCCCATCGACCGGGAGCGTGCAGCCCGAAGGCAAAGTCCTCCGGAGTTCCGGGATCATCTTCTTCCAGGATCCAGCGGTTTGTGCCAAACGAGAATTCCATCTTATTCCGGTAATGGAAGATCTTCTCGGACCCCAGAGTTGGCTTGACTTCGATATCCTGAAATTTCCCGATCCGTTCCAGAAGATCGACCACCTGTTCCCGCTTGTTTTCCAGCTGCACCTCGTATTCAAGGTCCTGGAATTTACATCCTCCGCATTCCGGATAATGCGGACAGGGCCAGTCCGTTTTCCAGGGCGATGCTTCCAGTATCTCCAGCGGAATCGCCTCCCCAAAATTCCGCTTCCGCTTGATAAGTCTGGCTTTGACTTTTGCCCCCGGAAGCACATCCCGGACGAACACCACCCAGTTATCGACCCGGGTGATCCCGTCTCCCCCGAAGGCCAGGACATCTTCTATCTCTGCTTCGAACTCTTCTTCCTTGTTCAACGGATACGTCACCATTGTCTCATGTCATTCTTCTGTTTACTACCACGTCTGAGCTTACGAAATGTCTGAGTCTATTCCAACAGAGGATTAACGGTCAAAATAGCGTTAGGAGTCTTAATATAATTCTGACCCAAATTGAGCGATTTATTTCCATAAATCGCTCAATCGACAAAGAAAATGTA
>CAYPST010000112.1:0-13355 GCA_964413425.1 uncultured bacterium | reverse complement strand
AACATTTTCTTTGTCGATTGAGCGATTTATTTCCATAAATCGCTCAATTTGGGTTCTGGTTATTATGCATCTAAGATAGACGTCAAATGTATGACGGGATAGTGGCAGATATCTGTTCAATTGTCTTTGTCCCGTCGTCACGGGATCTCTTTGCCAAAGGCATCCCTTGTATGTTACCCCAAATGATTCTTCGGGGCGAGGCGTTTTCTAAACAGACTCATTCAGAATTTAACAATATTGACACTATCCCGGAATTTTGGAATTTCCTGTTGTTTTTCCCGGCGGTTCGTGAGTATTTTCTTTCCTATTTGGGATAAAGAAATTCTTTGAGGGAAGACCGCGGTAATCATAAGATTTTGCAACACCCATAAATAAAAAATTGCACCCATCTTGTACTCTGGTTTATGAAAAACTCAGCATTTACCTTAGATTCTGAGTATCTGTATAATGAGCAGGTAAACTGTAAGTGCTCGTAATGGAATTTTGTAGATGAGGATTCAAATGAAGCGTTGGTTCATTGTTTTTATTTGTCTTGGGATCACATTTTTTACTAATGAAAAGGCTGTTTATGCCCAGCGGATTATCGACCTGACTCTGGATTCGGCCATCGATATCGCGTTGGACAATAGCTACCAGGTACGACAATTGCAGCTGAGTATCGAGAGAACGCGCAAATATCTGGAAGCCGAACGCGCGGGTCTGAAATCCAGAGTGTACATGAATTTGCAATCACCGGACATTCAGCAGATTTCCGATTACAAATGGGATTCGCAGCTCCAGGAAGATATTCTCGTCCGTCAGAATACCCGGATGTGGCAGGCGAATCTGGCCATCCAGCAGCCGGTTATTTTGTTCGGCTACCCAACGAACGGATATCTGTCACTGAATAATAAAGTGTATCGATACTATCAGAAAAACCCGAAACTGGGGATTCAATCGGTCAATTATTATAACCGGTACTTTGTCAAATTCGAACAGCCGCTGTTTCAACCCAATCGACTCAGGAATGATCTCGAGGACGCCGAGCTGGATCTTGAACGCCGCGAGCTGGACTACCTTCAGGACCTGGTCAGAATTATCGACCGGATTGCTGACGATTACTATGAAATGTATGATCTGGCGTATAAAAACATTATCTACTCCCGTCACATTGAAAACCTGGAACACGCCTCTGAAATCGCCAATGCCATTTCGGAGCAGGATACTTCCCGATCCATCGAAGCCATCCAGGTCCAGGTGGAATTGTCCAATGCCAGGGAAAAACTGGCTCAGAATCAGAGCGATATACGGCTGGAATCGGCCCGAATGAAACAACGTCTGCGCCTGAACCAGGAGGATTCTCTCAGCATTACTCCGGATCCGTCCATCACCGAAATTGGCGTGGATACCGACCAGGCGATAGAGTACGGATATACGCTTCGCCCCCGGATGCGGCTCCAGCAAATCTACCGGAGAATGAACGAGATTGATCTGGAAAATACCAGGGGCTGGAATTCTTTCCGGGTAAATCTGGAAATGACATACGGATTGGAGAAACAGGATGAGCACTACACGAATCTCTGGGAAGAGCAGGATAACAGTTATTCCGTCTCCCTCAATGCGTATATCCCTATCTGGGACTGGGGCCAGCGCAATGCACGCATCGAAGCGGCAAAAATCAACATCAAAAAAAGAGACCTGTACATAGAAGAGAATAAGACGGAAATCCAATCAGAAATTCAGAATGCGGTTACCAATTTGAAAGAGTACCAGTCCAGAGCTTCCAATATGCGAGAAAATATGGCTATGGCCCGGGAAATCACCTCCATCAGTATCAATCAGTATCAGGAAGGGGAAATCTCTCTGCAGGATTTACTCCAGCAGATTAACCGGCAAAGAGAAACAGACCTCAACTTCCTGGAAGCTTATTTGGGATATCGTCAATCCCTATTGACTTTAATGCGCAATACCTATTATGATTATGAAAATAACACCGCACTCATTAATCGCTTTCGCGAACAGATGCAATAATGTACTGTGGATGCACGGGAAGTGATCCTGCTCCAATGCGATCGCACAATTCCTCAAAGGGAGAAAGACAAAGGAGAATAAATCTTTCCCTATACCCGGGACACCCGCCCGGGAGTACATTGAAGCAGCACGAACCTGTCTGGTTTAAACAAATGCCGTATCTTCCTGATAGGCATGGGATTGCAGCATGAGAGACCACAGAAGTCATCGGACTCCAGAGACAGGAAACAAACCGCAGTGATGCAACTTCCTGTTTGCTTTAAATGGATCGGGAGTAGCGTGAAAATAAGAAATTCCAAATCCAAAAGGATAGTTACATGAAATGGCAGGCCTTGATTACACCCTACGTGGTCGGAGCAGTGATTTCAATGAGCCCGTTTCCCGCCGGCGCACAACAAACGCCGTATCCCATTATCGATGAACTGCAGAAGTATGCCGAACAATATAAACACGAAGGATTCCGGCATATCGAGTATTTCGGAGTCATTGATGCCCGCATCCGGACTACCGGTGAAATGGAGGGAGAAAAAGCCACCAAAGAACTTGGATTATCTCGTGCGGATGTCATCGACTATGCCAAGCTGCGCTTCAAAAACAACTTTACAAAGATCCCGTTTCAACAACTGGCGAAAGATTCCGTGCTCACGCTTATGAAAACCCAAGCGCCGGAACGGGAGAAAGTGGGAATTCTTATTTTAGATATCAAAATCGTGGCCCGTAAAGAAATTGCCGCCTTGAATGTGACGCTCCAGGCTGGCAATCTGAGTGAAATCAACATCTGGGAAAATACCGAAGGGAATTATTACCTGCGGGAAGGAGCAGATGCTCAAACAAAACTGAAAAAACTCATCGATGCCCTGATGGTCCAGCTTGCCATTGACTTCTTCAAGGTTCGCCTGGGGATTCAGTAATCTGTGGAACCGGGTTTGGATACCGGAACTCCCGTCATTCATAGCTATACACCTGTGCCCGGAGGACTCGCAACTGCTCCGGGTCCGCATAGTGATCCCAGGAGTTGGGCGGCAGATGCACCCGTGCTCCGCCCGCAGTTTCATCGCCGCTCAACGAGTCCATCGACGAGTGTGAAATCAAATTGACCCTCAACAGGCTCTGTCAACTGCCAGGAGACCGGTGCCAGAACCGTATTCAGGTTCAGGGCAACCAGCTTATTCCATATCGGTTCCATATACTTCCGACTGGACGAACTGGAATTATGCAATTCTCCCGCCAGGATCAGAAACGGTTCCTCATCAACAAACAGTTGAGTGGCTGAACCGTGTTTGCGCGATTGAGGAATTGAGGGAGAAACAGCCTGCTTCGGGGGCTCCAGCGCACCCACTTCGGGTACGGATATGGTCAAAATAATCCCCATGAGAACCAGGATAAGCCCATACCTCACCGGGTTGATCGATTTCATGTTCAATCCCCCGTTTCTTTAAAATTTTTTATGACTATTAACTGTACTCAGGCGATGGATCATACAATGATGCTGCTGACTCCTGTTTTCTCGTTCTCCCCCTTACGAAGGGGGGAGCCAGAGGGGGTCATTCTATCAGAGCGCATCCAATGACCCCTGTTCGCCTCAAAAACTGAGGTAACTTAATAGCCAAAAAATTTTACTGCTATGCCGTGATTCCGGGGATATGCTGCCTGAATACCGGCCTTGGCAATTCACGAAAACAATCCGTATCCCCTTCGAACCTTCCTCATCCGGAAGACGGATGGTATTATTGGAACTGTCCGTGAATCACCTGGGGAAATTCCGTGGTGGTGCCCAGGTCCAGAATTCTGATGTTTCGCCACCGTACCTGGATCCCACTGGTTGGTCTGCTGTGCACCTGGAGGGCGATGAATCCGGAACGGGTCATCCCATCGACCAGATGCGCAGCCGGTACGCCGTTCAGCCAGGTACGAATGTGATCACCGATAGCCTCAACCCGCAGATGATTCCATTCTCCATGTTTGAATGCGTTCCTTGCCGCTTCGTTATTGCGCAGGTCATACAGCCAGCCGCGGCGGGCTTCATCATAGATCCCGGCGGTCCAGGCCCGATCCGAGGGATCGATTTCCACCTGGTATCCATGAACCCGGCCGTTCCGATACTCCTCGGTGCTGTTGCTTCGAATCTGCACCCCGGAGTTCATGTCTTCATCCACCATGAACTCCAGCTCCAGCACAAAATTGCCGTAGTCTTCTTCGGTGCACAGAAAGCTGTTGGGTTCCCCCTTCACTGACGTGCCCACAATCATCCCGTCCTCAACTTCATACCGGGCGTTGCCGTTCCTCTGCACCCATCCCTCCAGGGATTCCCCGTCGAACAGGGATTCCCACTCCATATTCAACGAATTCCCTGCCAGACAGGTGGCAACGGCTGCAAATAAAATAAAAATCACAGTGCTGGTTCTTCGCTTCATTCCTGCTCCTTCCTTTCTTTTCTCCATGAGAATCCACACCAGTATTTTTGCACCTCTCAGTATCTCTGACTGTAACAGTTCTCCAAGACCGGGAGCCCGGCAGAACATCACAGGTATCCGGAGATTTTTTAATCCACATCATGTAGGATTGATGTTACGGAAGATCAGGGATGAATTTCAAGCGGGAAAATAGGGTATGAGTCAACTATATGATGTGGGGCGCCCAGGAGGAAGCGGATACGTTGTTCTGTTCATTCCTCCGAGTGTTCTTTCGCCCGGTGATTACGCAAGGCCTTATACATCAAATCCAGGCGCCGGTTTTGTTTCTTGATAGCGACATTGCTGATCAGGTAAAAACTCACAAAAAAGAAGAAAAAGAGCCCGCCCCCGACCCACGACCACCAGGTTCCGTCCCCAATGTACATGAGACAGGCGGCGATAGCTCCCAAAATTCCGATACCGATCAGTTCGGTTGTATTGACTGTACTGTGGAGATCCATCCGACCCCAAAGTTCCCGTGGAAGGAGAATATTTGCATCCTGAAGATCTTGTTCACTCATGGCAGTTTTGTCCTTCGTTGTTGATTGCCGTTCTGGTTAATATCGCGGAAGAATTGCAAAAATGTCTGAATACCAAATTGGAGCCTCGCTTCTTTCCCCTTCACCAGGACCACCGGACAGGTTGAAAGCCTGGCAATAGCCTTGTGCATCTGGCCGAACACGTGCCGACGCCTCCAGAATCCCCGGGTGGACTCCAGTACCATCAAATCGTGGTGCTCAGAGGCACTCGTGATGGATTGAAGTATTGCTTTACTGACTACCAGTTCGGTCTCAATCCGGTCCGGAAAGGAATGGGATGTTTGACTCGTCCGGTAGGCCTCCAGGAGTTCCTTCATCCGCCGGAAGACCCGATCTCCATCCTCCCGGCTGGCATTCACATGCAGAAAATGCACCCGGTGACCGTGGACATCCGGAGCATCGTCCAGGTAGAGAGAGGCCACCTCCACCGCCAGCGGCGCCTGGCTTGCATGGGAAATGGGCACCAGGATGGATGACGGCTGATGCTCTCCCGCCTGTTGAAAAATAACGACGTTGGCGTTGGCATAATTGCCGATTCGATCAATATTGTCTCCAATCTGTGTGTAGGGATTGGAGGTATTCCCCCGCCAGCCCAGGATCACATAGTCGATTTCGCGCTCCTCCACTGTATGGATAATCGCGCTGGCCGGTTCATGGGCCAGGCGCACCAGCGTGGACACGGGAATGTCCAGCTGTTCTGCATACCCCGCGGCTTCATCGATTACGGTCCGGGATTGCTTCACCAGATCCCGACCGGCATCCAGTGGCAGCTGTGCAGGCACAACCACCACATGAAGCAGCAGCAATTCACCGTCTTCCTTTTTGGCCAGTTTGGCGGCCTGTCGGATGAGACCAGCGGCCGTCTCGGGGTTCGCCACCGCCACCAGAACCCGGAATACATTTTCTGTGGTCAGCACCCGTTCTTCCACAATCACCGGTGTGACTTCCTTTTCCCGCTCCCGCTGCGAGGCATAGAACCGGTAGAGGATCAACCCGGCTGCGATCCATCCGATAGTGTAGTACCAGGCAATCGGAGAATAATTAAACAGGTAAATGGCCAGGAGAAACTTGGTCGCAATCCCCATGATCGGTACATACGGAAAGAAGGGAATGAGATACCCATA
The DNA here is from genome assembly GCA_964413425.1 of uncultured bacterium. Classification (GTDB taxonomy): domain Bacteria; phylum Fidelibacterota; class JAANXI01; order JAANXI01; family JAANXI01; genus DATFLS01. The sequence continues at coordinate 7,229 of CAYPST010000112.1, read as the reverse complement.
CGCCAGTTTCTCGCCGTATTTCTTCCGGATGGTGATAATGGCCACATTGACCTGCAGAAACAGGAGAAGAAACATGATATCTGCGGCCGCAGCCACATCGTGAATCGGCAGGGTCGTTAACACACCAATCATAATGACCCCGCTGAAGACAATCGCCCACATCGGCGTGTGGCGCTTCCCGTGAATAACTCCGAACAAATCCGGAAGGTTTTTATCCCGTCCCATGGCAAAGGACACCCGGCTGCTGGAAAAGGTGGTGGCATTCAAAGCACTCATGGTGGAGAGCAGGGCGCCGATCAGCAGAATGAATTTCCCCAGGGGCACGAACTGTCCGGCCGCCTCGATCAACCCGAGTTCTCCTAACTGCCCCAGCCATTGGTAGAGCGGCAGGGTTACTCCATCCGGTACCGAGACGGCACCAATGAATACAAACGCCACCAGCATATAAATGGGCACCACAATGAGGAGCGACAAAAACACGGCTTTGGGAATGGTTTTCCGGGGATTCTGCACTTCTTCCCCGGCCTGGACGATAATTTCATACCCTTCGAAGGCGATAAAGGTCAGGCCCATGGCAATGGCTACCCCGCCCAGTCCTTCCGGTGAGAAATCCGAAAACTTGTCCATGAATGCGGGGTTCTCCCAGATGGTGTACAACCCGCATGCCACGAAAAAGAGAATTATGGCGACTTTCAGGAGGGTGATGATATTCCCGGCCATTCCGGTTTCAGACGCCCCCCGGTAATTGATGTAGAGAAAGATAAGCACGATCACCACCCCCGAAGCCGCGGGTCACCACCGCCTGTGGGAGGAACGTGTCAAGGTGATATCCCAGGGAATTCAGGGCTTCATTCAAAAAGGATCCGAATCCCGAGGCGTACAAACTCCCGGCCACAGCATGGGCAAACCAGCTCATCCAGCCCGCCTGAAACGCGTTCCCGCCGGGGAGTCCTTCTTTCACCCAGAGATACCCACCGCCGGCCTCCGGGATGGCGGATCCAAGCTCGGCATACACCATCGCCGTAAAAATCGTCACGATCCCGTTGAGCCCGAAGGCCAGAATTAATGCTGGTCCGGCAGCGCCGGCCGCCAGCCCGGTGAGCACAAAAATACCGGCACCGATCATGGCTCCGACCCCGATCATGGTGATGTCGAACAATCGGAGGTCCCGGTTAAGTTCGACACTTTCCGACTGTGTTCTGCTCCTGGGCATCCGTGCGTTCTCCTGCTTTCCCGATTCCTTATCGAAACATCCGATGGCTACGAATTCATTGGTTGGTGAAGAGACACAGTGGTAGGTGGTAAATCAGTCAATATGTGTGAAAGCTCCTATGAGCAGTTCCGGTCCATCTTTATGCAGTTTCTTGGGCTCCGGGCGTAGTTGATGCCTACCAGCTCCCGATCCTGCCGTCTCGCTCCACAGTTCTGTGCCAATTCCATTAGTGAAACTGATTAAAAATTGAGCCTTCCACATTCTCCGGATAAAAGTGCATCCGGCACTGACGACAATACTGGATATTTTCCTTTCGAATTGAGACGCCGAGCAAGACGAGGCATCCCAGCAGGAAGACTGCGGTTCCTCCGTATCGTATCTCCCAGACGAATGTTCCGGTGGAGGAGAACCAGCCGATTGCCAAGAGCCCGGAAAGGGCACTCAATTTGGCCAAACGCTTCTTGATATTGTATGTCCGATAGGTCTTACAGTTAGGGCACCGTACCCGAGCCATGAAATGTTGCGCTCCTTCCTGTCATGTGGACGCCTCAGTTTCGCCGTGTTCCCAGACCGCGTACATTCTTTTCTCCGTATATAATACTCTCAGTGATTCCAGTGTTTACGCTTTAACCATCCGTGATATCAGTATTTTCTTTTCTCGAATCCTTCATATACAGGAGGTCGGTTACCAGCCTGACAGGGGACAACGTTTGTATACCGAATGCTGCAAATACCTGCTCATTCTCCGGATCATTCACGATCGCCAATGCCCGGGGAACCTGAAATCGCATCAGTGCCAGCTGTCCGACAGACAGGTTCTCATGATCCGTGGGGGCCAGCGCAATAACCGCATCGGCATGATGTGCTCCGGCCTCTTCCAACAGATTTGGAAAGATATATTCCCCTTCCAGAACGGTTCCTCTCTGCTGTTGTGCCAGTCGGGTGCATTCCTCATGGTCATTGTTCACCACCGTGACTGACGCGCCTCTTGCCGCAAGAGATAAAAACAGGAAATATAAATATTTTCCGTTTCCTGCCAGGATGATATGCATACGACTTCCTTTAATACTCCGGGGATGTGTGAGTACCTCTGACGATCTCGGCAGCCAGTTCAGCAGGCGAGAACGATGGAATTCCTCGCTCCCGATATACAGATTCCATTGCAGGATGGTATACACGAGCCCGCACATTGCTTATTCCATAGAGTTTTCGTGCGACCTGAGTCACCATCAGATTCACCGTATCCACACTGGTGGCGGCGATCACTTCGCCAGCCTGACGAATGTGTCCCCGTTCCAGCACGGCCAATTCCGTGGCGTCACCGGTAATCCGCACCCCCTCGAATCCCACCGCAATCTCTTCCAGGGCGCTGGCGTTCTTATCGATCACCACGAGAGGATGTCCCGTTCCGTGGAGATGGGTTACGATCGCTTTTCCTACCCGTCCGCAGCCAACAACCAGGATATATGTTTCTTGCGATTTCAATATGGTTCCTCCTTTCACGATGATCACGCTCGCCGGAACCTCAGTCACCGAGATGCAACTTGCCACCGACCAGGTTGCAGGTAATCCGATCCAGATTGTCTGCCGCTGGTCGATAGGTTGGCTCAATTCCCAGGGCCGCACGGTACAGCTTCTGGGCCTCCTCAGTCTGACCGCGGATTTCCAGCAGGACTCCCAGGAGATTATACACTTCCACACGGTCCGGATTTGCAGTAATCGCCTCTCGCGCCAGGGCGTGTGCTCTTTCGTAATGCGAGGTTCGCAGATACTCCCGGATTTTTTTCAGACATTGGTGATATTGTTTCTCCGTCCAGGAGCGTTTCCGGGAGAGCGTTTTCTTCACAATAGATCGAATATCCTCGGGTTCAAACGGTTTCTGCACGAAGTCTGTTGCGCCCAATTGCATGGCTTCCACTGCCCGTTCAATGGTTCCGTAAGCTGTGATCACAATAACAAATGCCGGAATCTGTTCAGCGTGGAGACGGTGCAGCACCGCCAATCCGTCCAAGCCCGAGAGATTCAAATCCAGCAACACCAGGCGATAGGAATTGCGGCGGATTTTTTTCAGTGCGTCTTTCCCATTGACCTCGGTCTCCACCGCGAATCCCATCTCTTCCAGCACCCGGCTGAGTAACAACCGGATATGGCGATCGTCATCGACAATCAGCACGGTTTTCTCTTCATCCACTGCGGTTCTCTCCGCTCATATTGTGGGTAACGGGGAGCGTAAACAAGAAGGAGCTGCCCTCTCCCCCTGTTGATTCCACCCAAATGATCCCGCCGTGTGCCCGGACAATTTCTTTGCAGATAGCCAGGCCGAGCCCGGATCCCTCGGAATCTCCCGAATTACCCAGCTGCACGAACTTCTGAAAGATCCGGGACTGATCTTCCGGCGGAATACCGGGACCGTCATCCCGGACCGCCATCCGCACAAACGGCCCGTTGTGGGTGGCTTCAAACCAGATATGCCCGCCACTCTCCACATATCGGAGCGCATTCGAGACTAAATTGGTAATCACCCAGGTGATTTTATTGGCATCGGCCCGGACCGGGGGCAGATTCTGGGGAATGGAAACCTCCAGGGTAACCGCTTTCTCGTCCAGCTGGGTGGCAAACACCGACCGGACTCGTTCAGCAAATATCGCCACCGGTGTGGAATGGTACTGCATAGTGATTTGCCCGGTCTCAATCCGTGAGAGATCCAGCAGATCGCTGACCAGCGCTTTTAACTGCCGCAACTCCGACTGGGCCGCATCCAGCAGTTCCCGATCTTTCGCCTCCAGCTTCTCGCTGACATGTTCTTTCAGGAGCCCGATACTCATGCCGATGCTGGTGAGCGGGGTCCGGAGTTCATGCGAGGCGGCCATGACGAACTCACTCTTCAGCTGATCTAACTCTTTCAGCCGGGTGACATCCGACATATGCACCACGACTCCGAGTAAATGTCGCTCCTTCCCGCGGATCGGGGTGACCGTATACGAGAAATACCGGGTGTTCCCCTCAGGGGACAACCTGATGATACGCTGTTCATCGTGGGTCTGTAAACCTTTGCCGGACCGCAAGGCGGTCCGAATCTGTTCGAGTAGTTGGGTATCACTGAGGATTGATGTCATGTGCACGGAAGATTGATCATCGCGGATGGTCACGTTGAAGAGGCGTTCCGCCGGACGATTCATATTCATCACCTGTTCCTCTCGATCGAGGACAAGAATACCATCTTCGATACTGGCGAGAATGGCCTCGCTTTTCTGCTTCTCCGCCAGCATTTGGTCGATATTCAGGCGATGGAACCGTGCCAGTTCGTCAGCCATCCGGTTAAATTCCTCCGCCAACCGGCCTAATTCATCCCGGCTCTCGGATCGCACGCGCACCTGATAATCTCCGGAAGCGAGACTGCGTGCCGCCTCCATCAGGCGCTGCACCGGCCGGGTGATCTGTCCGGAGATGACGACACTGAACAGAATGCCCAGAACAATCCCGGCAACCCCGACCGCAGCCGTGGACCAGATGGCCTGGCGCGCAACCGTCCGGGCATGATCACTGGCCTCGTACATTGCCTCCTGATTGATGCTGCGGAGCTGGTGCAACGCGTGCTGAATTCGGGTGAACCCAGGATAAATGGTCTCGGCATACAATGTCTTGGCTGCATCAGAGGCCTCATTCTGCAGCATCTGCAAACGCGAGACCTGCGACAGATAAGCCGTATACGCTGAATCAATGGTCGGAATGATGGAGCTCTCCTCATCCAGCGTAATATTATCGCGGGCCCGGCTCAACCACTGCAGAAACTCGGCTTCATTGGTCCGGAACAGCTGCCGTCCCTCGTCACCCCGCCCGACAAACCCCAGCAGAATCGCACTGTCCTGTCGTTCAATGGCATTCAGCATACTCTCGGCTGCCAGAATACTCCGGTAATTCTCCTGCAAAATAGCGGTGCTGGCCCTGCCCAGTCCCAACAACGTGCTGATAGCCCAGATGATCACGATTCCCATCAGCAGGAAGGCGACGCCGTACCCAAGTAAAATTTTCTTCCGGAATGTCATCCCAGGTGTTCTCATAATCATTGTTCCTGTTACAATACGTATACCATATTGATATTTCCTGTAAAATCAGGCTTTACGGGGTGAAGATGGGTTCAGTGAGCTTGCAGGATGCAAACAAAGAGGAGAGGCACCTTGCAAATTGCAAGGCGCTGTCACAAATCTGCCCGTACACAATTAGGCTGGCGCCTTATGCTAGATTCCGTAGGCTTTTCGCCGGCGCCAGAGCGTTGCCTGATCGATCCCCAGGATCTCCGCCGCTTCCTGGAGGGAACCGGTGGCGGCCAGGATCTGCCGGATATGGGTTTCCTCGATGGTGGCCAGCGGCACCCGATCACCAAGTCGAACTGGTTCGTCCCGGGAATGGAATGACTCCGGTAAATCTGCGACGGTGATGGTCTCATGTTTCCCAAGGATGACCGCGCGTTCGATGGTATTGCGCAGTTCCCGCACATTCCCCGGCCACGCATAGGAGCGGAGCAGAGCCATGGCATCGTCGGTGAATCCTGCAAAGGATGTGTGATTGCGTTCGCTGAAGAAGCCCAGAAAGGCCTGAGCCAGCGACTCGATATCCTCAGCACGATTGCGGAGCGGCGGAATCTCGATCTCGATCACATTCAACCGGTAGTAAAGATCTTCCCGAAATGCGCCCTCCTGTATAGCCTGGGTTAAATCCGCATTGGTGGCCGCCAATATCCGCACATCCGCCTGGCGGGTCACGGGATCACCGACCCGTTCATACTCCCGTTCCTGGATAAAGCGCAGTAATTTCGATTGAATACCCGGAGGCAAATCCCCGATCTCATCCAGAAACAAGGTGCCGCCGTCGCAGGTGGCAATGCGACCCGGGTTCTCCTGGACGGCCCCGGTGAAAGCGCCCTTGGCGTGGCCGAATAACTCACTCTCCAGCAGCTGGGGAGATAAGGAGGGACAGGACACCACCGCCAGCGGCTTGTTCGAGTGAGGACTCCACTGGTGTATGGCCCGGGCCAGCATGGATTTCCCGGTGCCGCTCTCGCCGGTGAGGAGGACGATGGCCTCGGTCTCCGCCACCTCTCTTGCCGTGTCAATGGCCCGCTGCATAGCCGGCGCTCTGCTGGAGAATACCATCCCCGGTTGCAGCGACTGCAGATGCTCCCGCAATTCCGCCACCTGGAGTTCGAGCTGTCGCCGGTCAGCCACCTGACCGGCAATCAACTGCACCTCATCCGGTTCGAACGGCTTCGGAATATAGTCGGTCGCTCCCCGCTTGATGGCTTCCACCGCCGTTTCAACAGAAGCGTAGGCGGTAATCACCACGATCTTCATCCAGGGAGCCTGGTCGAGCAGCTCCGGTATGAGATCCAGCCCATGCCGGTCATTCAATCGCAGATCAAGGAAAGCAAGGTCAAACGCGCTCCGTTTGGTGGCGAGAAGTGCGTCATCTGCCGTACTCACAGCCTGCACCATGTGTCCGGCTTTCTCCAGACAGTAAGTGAGCGTCTTTCGGATATTCAGCTCATCATCCACCACCAGCACATGGAGTGGAAGTGAACACTGTGAGGTGTCAGACATTGCAGGCCTTCCTGGGGTCAAATCCATTAAACGCTTCTTATAATGTATATGCTTTGTAACAAAGAAAAAGAAATTTGTTTCGTAGATAGAACAGTTCATCTCAATTCAAATTAGCAGCTGTACCAGGTGAAGGCGAACTCATATGCCAGCTGGTAGAACTTCTGCCACTTCACCGTTGCTGCTGGTCGTTAAAAAATCTACTCAATCCCCGGACGGCCTCAGGCCACTGGCATGATTAATATTGACAATCGATGCAAAGACTGGACGTACTGGACCTTACGCTCTGGATGGAGGTAGTGAGTCCACTCTAAAAACGACCCGGAGATATGTATTAGTTTAGATTACCGGGAATTGATTATTATTTAATATGACTATCAAGTTAACTCAGTTTTCACGAACATTTCCGTGTGTCGCTCGTA
>CAYPST010000111.1:0-13666 GCA_964413425.1 uncultured bacterium | reverse complement strand
CCACGATGATAGGGTTCGGTTTCCTGTCCACTTGTCAGAATGTCCCTTCAGAACCAGTCACCAGGGCTGTTCAACTGTTACCAGCCTCTCAAAAGGCTCTCGGACTTGCCCGGAAGAGCGACAAGGGGATTTTGCTGCATGGGCAACAGGTGAACGCTCACAACGGAGGTCGGGTTGGTGGCAGTCAGACCGGCGGAAGTTACATTGAAATCCCACCCAATACCCTGAAAGATGATACCCCAATAACCTTCGCAATTTATGTTGCATCAGACGGTATCCTGGTCTTCGACATCCGTCGCTGTAAACAGAACGACTTCGATATTCAATCTCACTCCGAACATATTGAATTTCAAGAAGGCCAGACTGCGACATTAGCTGTCAGCAAAGATCTGATTAGCGGCAGCCCGAATGCTGTGGTCAATTATGATGATCTCGATGAACAATATATTCAAATCAAAGATGGGGGTGATCACTCGGTTTGGATCATTGAGCTGCCGCATTTTTCTCGATATGGCTGGTGCTGGTTAGAATAAGAGTGACTTTCGGCATAAACATCCGGAGCGCACAATGATCCGGGATATTTAATGACGTTCTGTTATTCCCGCTTCATTGATACATCTCTCACAGGAGGGAAGAACAGACATTGCACAGTGTCCGGTTTATTAGTGGCACAGGTTCTTTTCAGGTGATATATTTCATCCAGGAACCAGCGACTTAAAGAACATGAAACAGGGTTGATTCTCTGGATCACTATGCTGGACGCCGGACATTCTATCGGCACGTTTCACAATGTGGCCTCCGAAGCGGACACAACCGGGGTGAATTGGCCAACCGGTTGAATCGTACCGTGTAAGATCGATAAATCCCGGGGACGTCTGAAGATGTGGTGGGAATTATCACCTCAATTCCATTTCCAGACTTCAGGGAAGAAAATGGAATGGCATGAGTCAATTACGACCGTTTCTCTCCAGTAAAGACCAGCCAGTCACCCCTTTTTTCGAGGACTTGTTCGATATTATTCTCGATTACGGGAATCAGCAAATCATCGAGAAATTCATTCATGTCAAGAAACACCAAGAAAACTACTTGAAGGTGCATTGGGAGGATATCTCCGAACATATCGAGCTCAATATTTTTCGCGAAGTCGATTATGCATATTTGCTCTCGTTGTTCCGTTCTCAGCTGGCCACATCCGGACAACTTCTCTTTGAATCCCATTATCAAATTGTGAACCTCTGTCTCCAACACGGTGAATTTCAAAAAGCCAGGGCTGCCGTATCGTATTTGAGCAATATCATACCGGAGATGGATCTGTCCAACCAGGCGGATCTGTTGATGTTAAAGGCAAAACTGGCTTTCCTTGCCAATGAGTGGGAGGACAGCCGGGTGAATACCCTCAAAGCATTACATCATTATAAACAACTGGACCATCAGGTCGGCCTCTTAAATGCGTACAATAATCTTGGCATCCTTGCTTTTGAACAATGGGAAACTGAGAAAGGAAAACGGTACTTTACCCGGGCGAAATCCGTCATAAAAACACTGCATGATGATTTATCAAATTCGGCTGCTCGTAATCTCAGCATACAGTCAAACCTGGGAGTGATCGAGGATATTCAAGGAAACTCAGAACAAGCATTAACAATTTTCAATGACATCCTTGAGCACATATCGGATGATCAGTCTCACATCAAGGTCAACACTCTCATTAGTAAAGGGATCACCCTGCGCAACTTGCATAAATTTCAGGAGACAACACAGGTATTAGTAGAGGCGCGGAAGTTAGCGGCCGAGCACAATTTTCACCGATTGCTCGGGCTGATTCATCTGGCACTGGCTGATGTGGAGGTACGGAAAGGAGAATTCGAGAAAGCACAGGTCGATGCCACAAATGCTTTCACAATCTTCGCGAAACTGCAGGATTCCGTCAGTCTCGCTGATACCTATCGGGTATTTGGCATGTTATATCGAGAACAGATTCATTATGATCTGGCAGAATCGCAATTTAAAATTAGCTTAATGCTCAATAAACGATATGATAATTTATTAAACCTCTCGGAGACCTATTATGAGTTGAGTCGTCTGGCCAAGAAACAATTGGAACCATGCCTCCAGAAAGAATACTTACAGGAGGCTATCAAGTACGCAGAAGCTATGGACGCGGATCAACGCACGAAACGGCTTCAGAATGAATTAATCATGCTTACCTGATTTTTCAGTACCCAAGCCTGATTATTTCAATTAAATTTTTTTCGTAGTCTGCCGGGTTGTCGATTGCGTTCCGGGATATTATGATAGTATGCTTTCATCAAGAATAACAGTTGATTTCAACACTGGGACTATATTGAAAACAGACCAGACGTTCCAGGAGTGGATTGTTGACGGTTCAATAGTTCACACCTCCATCAACAAGTATTTTGAAATCCCTCAGAAGAAGTCCCTCGTTGAAACGATGAGGGACCAGGCCCGAAACAATAGATTGACCTATCTGAAAGCCAGACCCACGTTTAATACCACACAGTTTGACGAATTAGTTATTTATGCCTATTATCCCGCCCAACAACCAGAACAAGAACTCCAGCTCTCACTTTACCCTATCAATTCCGAATCCGTCCGGAAGCTGCGTGCGCTTGACATTCCGGATCAGGTCTTTGACGCCATTCCGGATTTTATGGTTATTTGTTCCCCCGATTTCACGATTCAACGTGTCAATGCGGCGGCGACCTGGGTTTTTGGGGCCGGGATCAATTTAGAGGGAAAAAAGTGTTACAAAATTTTACGCGGTAAGGAATCGCCCTGTGATGATTGCCCGCTCCCCGAAACCCTTCAGAATAACGAGGTCATCCCCCTGGAATACTACGATACGGAGCGCGGAGAATTCTTTGAACTGCGGACCTATCCCTACAAAGATGACAACGAATTGCTGCAGGGATTCACGATTATTGATCGCCTGATATCTCTCCGGCAGAAAGAAGAAATGGAATTAACCAGAGATAAAAAATTACAAGCCCTGGGCCGCATGGCATCAGGCATCGTTCATGATTTCAACAATATGTTGGCAGTCGTTCTCGGCAAAGTGCAGATGCTGGGCCAGAAGATACAAAATCATGCATTCGCCAAAGAATTACAGACCATTGAGAAGGCAGTCGAGGCTTCCATTGATACAATCCGGCGATTGCAGGATTTTACCCGAGACCGGGAAGAGGTTACTGACCAGACATTCCAACCTGTGTCAATTAATACGATTGTCAAGGAGGTGATTGACTATTCAAAAACCAGGTCTGACCGGATGAAACAGGAGCATGGATTCCAGATTATCTTTGAAGAACGGTTAAATGACGTCCCCACCATTATCGGTGATAACGTCGCACTGCGTAATGCTCTGGTGAATATCGTTTTCAATTCCATCGACTCACTCGAAGTGGGAGGGGTCATCTCAATATGGACGGATCAGGTTCGAGGCCAGATCGAACTCGGGGTATCCGATACCGGAATCGGGATGACTAAAGAAGTAATGGAAAAAATCTTTGATCCCTTTTTCACGACGAAAAAGCAGAAAGGGACCGGGCTCGGGCTGTCAGAAGTCTATGGAATCGTCAAACATCATAACGGGAAAATCGAAGTGGACAGCACACCCGGTGAAGGCACAACCATAACAGTTTACTTTCCAATAACCGAAAACGATTAAGCCCACCCGATGTCACATCACTCGTCCGCAGCTCTCCTGGTATTTCCGGAACACCCCTCACCTGTCATTCCGTTTCAGCAGTAATAAGAGATTGCTGTTTGGAGAGATATGGGACAAGCAGGGGGAATTTTCACAGATATTCATCGATGGTGAGTGAAAATTTCATCTCTGCGTTCAGTTCTTTCTCTCTGGTGAAGCCGGCCTTTTTAAAAACGTGAATGGAACGCTGGTTGTCTTTACGGATTTTTGCGATCACCCGATCTTCCCGCCAATCGAAAAAGGCCAGGTTCAATCCCTTCTGAATTGCTGCGAAACCATAGCCCTTTCCCCATTGGGAACGATCGCCAATCACGATGACAATTTCAGCACCCTCTGCTTTCGGTACCAGTCGAAGAAATCCGATGGGGCCAAGATCCGGATGGGTAATTAAGTAAAAACTCCCATTTCGATTAAATTGAGCGGAAAATATTGGCAGGCTGGAGTGACGAAGGCTACGCCGGAGTGTTGCATTGACATTTTGTTCTTCATTTAAATATGCTACCACTTCGTCGTCGTCCATCCATTCGGTCATCTTTTCAACATCACTTCGGTAAATTTCCTGCCTGAGTCGTATCTCCTTGTTCGCCATCCTGTTGGTTGGTGTATGTTGTTCGCTTCCGCACTTCGGTTTCATCTTAGTATATTCTCTCACAAACTTCAAAGAGAAAACGGCGGTAATATTCCGAGAAGCTTACCCGGCAATATCTTCTCCGCCATCCACCCCGATAATATTCCCTGTCATCCATGTATTGCCGCTGTCACTCAGATTTGCAACCACCCGGGCAATATCTTCAGGCCGGGTTAACCGTCCCCCCGGATTCTTCTGGCGTGCCCGAGCCAGCATGTCGTCATGTCCCGGTATTTTCCGTAGCGCCGGAGTATCCGTTACGCCCGCCCGAATTGCATTCACAGCAATCTCAAAGCGCCCCAGTTCAAAGGCTAACTGTCTCACATGCGACTCCAGCGCCGCTTTGGCGGCAGAGACAGCCCCATAGGTCCGCCAGACCTCATGCCCTCCCGAACTCGTCATACCAAAAATATGTGTGCCGGTGCCGATAAGATCGCGCGCAAACATCTCCTGCACCCAATACACCAGACTATTTGCCATGACATCAAGAGTCATATCCAGGTGTTTTTTGTTGATGATCTCATCGGGATTGTCAGAAATAAAGGGTCGCAGAGTGCCAAAAGCCAGACTATGCAGCACCACCATTACCTGCGAGCGGGCATGGCCTGCTGCCATGTGTGCCTTTAACTCCTCCAGAGTCTGTGCCCGCAATTCCGCGTCCGCGGCATTGCGATTGAAGAAGAGGGCTTCCACTCCATTCCCGGTGATTTCTTCGATGAGGGCATCCACCGCTGGCTGCATGGCCTTTCGATCAAAATGAACACCGCAGATATGATAGCCTCGCCTGCTCAGCTCCAGGGCCGTCGCCTTGCCAAAACCACTGGACGCCCCCAAAATGAGTGCCCATTTATTTTCATTGTCTGACATATATTACCGCTCCTCTTATTCGTTCCATTGAATTAATTCAGTGAAGCTAGGTTTCTTCGAGGTGAATTACAAGCGGAAAGTCCGATATCAATGACCTCCGGTTCGCAAGGTACGCAACCGGGAACTTATTGCCATGCAGGTATTTCTGCATTTCGGGTAAGGTTCTCTGCATGGGCCATATTCAGGACAGTACTCTGATTGGTTGATCCATATCACCTGAATGGCACAAATCCCGTTTCTTCATTAAGATATCCAAATTCCTCGTCGATATTAGTCTCACGAAGACAATAATCTTCCTATTGGCGAGGAGAAAGGACAATGCGAAAACTGTTTATACTGTTAGGCAGTGCTGTTCTTTTATGGCTCGGGGCCTGCTATATTGACAATCCCACCCAGACGAACTTTCCCAAATGGATTGTTCAGCTGGATGTGCCCCTGTTCAAAGAAAGCATGGGCTTTTCAGACATTCTGGATGATTCCCTCATTACTCAAGTCATGGATAACGACGGCGATTCGCTCTACGCTATTCAGAAAAATATCCCTATTGATACCACCCGTCTGGGGAATCAACTCTCGTTTGAGAATATCACCCAATCGTTCAAACAATCCATCGACGCAATTACTATTGAAACCACTCCCAAAACAGCTCATGCAGAAATCGGAAAGGTTGAGCTGGCCGATATTGGACCTATTATCACCAGCGAATTTACCTTCGAGCAAATAATGCCGTCGTCCATTGTGGATCCTATCAGAACGGCTATTCAGCTCAACGGAGGAACCGCCACCGTCGACAGCATTCCCAGTGCTGACCTGGAACCGGTGACCAAGGCATTCTCATTTGGTGATTTTGAGAGTGCGACCTTCGAATCCGGAACCATTGAAGTAACCGTTTACAATAATATGGTCTTTCCCTTTGGAAAGCCGTTCACCTTGAGTCTCATCGATACCATCGATAACTCGGTCAAGGAGACCATCACCTTTTCGGATTACATTCCCGAGAACTCCAGTACGACCAAATTCATTGACCTTGCCGGGAAAACCCTCTCCAACATTAATGGCGTGCAAGTGAGCGGAGAATCGGACGGCTCACAGAATCAGCCGGTTACGCTCACCGAAGAAGACCTGGAAAAGGGCTTTATTTTGGAAGCCAATGTGAGAGATATGGTCGTCTCCGCGGCGACGGCAAAAATTCCGTCCCAGACTATCTCAAACACAGATACGGTAGCACTGGAGAATGCTGATGCCAAAATTGAGTCGGCTGACATTTCCGAAGGCAGCCTCGATATTGATATCCAGAATACCATTGATCTGAATTCTGAAATCACTCTCTCAATTCCGTCACTGGTCGACAATCAAAATATTCCGCTGGAAACCACTATCCTGTTGACTGCAAAAACAGATAACCAGACCAGCATCGACCTGTCCCCTTACACACTGACCATGGATACGGCCGCCCAGCAGCTGGAATACAGTTATGCCATTCAAACTGCGGCCACCGATCCCAATCTCGCCACGATCCAGGAAAACGACAGCATTGATGTTCAAATTAACCTGCAAAATATCACCTTTTCTTCGGTTACCGGATATTTTACCTCCGACGCGATAGTGGAAAGCGACTCCATCGCCCTGCAGACCAACCATCAAATTGAGGAAGCACTGCTTGATTCCGGGCAACTGGCTGTGGCCATGACCAATAATATGGGTGTGGAAGCAGATGTATTTCTGTCTATCGATGAACTATACAATCCTGATCATATTAGTTTCGCAGAAACGATTTCACTTCCGCCCCTGGGAATGCAGCGGACCGAGGTATTCGATCTCAGCAATCATACCATTGAGATGAACAACACCCGGCAGATACTGCATTATGAATCGCGGATCAGTCTGGATCCGGACCAGAGAATGACCATCAATTTCGATGACTCCCTCGGAATCGACCTCGGGCTGACTGATGTGAATTTCGCTCACATTACCGGTATCGTGGAACCGGTCACCATTGATATCGATACCGTTGAACAAGAGATTTCGGCACTACCGGAAGAGCTCGATGGCATTGATTTGCAGGACGTCGAGATGACCCTGAACTTTGAGACCAATCTTCAGATTCCGGTTTTTCTCAACCTGTCCATTTACGCCTATAACAATCAGGGTGAGTCCGATTCCATCGTCGTGAATGAATGGGAGATCACGCAACAGCCCACTCTGGTGATAGACCAGGCAGAAGATCTGATTAACCTGCATCCCGTACGGTTCGTGGCATCGGGATGTGCCCGTATTGGAGATGGCGTACAATCGGCGACTGTTTCCAAAGGGGAATTTGCTGCAGGCACCCTGAATATCCTGGCCCCATTTTCCTTCCTTATCACTGAAGACATCAACAGAGAAATTGATCCTCAGGAAGTCAACGCTGACATCCCCGAGCAAATCGAGGGGTTTATACTTTACACTGATATTGTGAACCAATTTTTATTCGGCGCAACCGTCGAAGTGGTCGCGGCTCCGGATACCACCATATTCCGCAACGGATCATCAACAACACCTGATACTCTGGTCATTCTGCAAATTGATCCCGGCGCCCCCAATGAAGCAACATCGAAGACCGACTCCGTCGTTCTGGATGAGTCCGAAATTTCCTTGTTTCAGGAGCCGACGTATATAAAAACAAATGTCAGCGTGACCGGACAGCCGGATGGAATAGCGACGAAAATTCGATCCACGGATTCTCTCCACATTTCCCTCTCCGGATCAGTGAAGTATCTAAATGATCATCTGGCATCCGAAAATAAATAGGAGAAGCCACCATGAAACTGCGATATATTCTCGCTGTCATTCTTACACTACTTTTCACCGAGACCGTGTGGAGTCAGACGTATCTGAGTCCCCGGAGTATTGCATATTCGCAAACCTATGCCACACAGTCCCGCGGGGCGGACGCCATCGGATGGAATCCTGCAAACCTCGGGTACGATGATAATCCCGGATTTTCTCTCAGTTTTGGCGTGTTACCCTTTGTCCCGTTTCCTTCGGTCTACCTGGGGAATAGTTCGGTCTCGGCCTCCTGGTATGAGAACTATTTCCGCCAGGGCGGCACGCTGGATCAGGCAACGAAGAACGAAATACTCTCCGTGTTTCCGGAGACCGGCTGGCGCCTTGATCCACAGATATACCTGCGGCTGCTTGGTTTGTCCGTTGGACGAACCGCGATTGCGCTGGATACCCAGGTGCTCAATTCCGTTGTCTTACCAAAATCCATCCCCGAATTGCTGTTACAGGGAAACCGGTTTGACGAAGTTGTTTCCCTGGATGATTTTCATGTGGAAAGCCTTTCTTCCGCTACCTTCTCTCTCGCTCACGGATTCCCGCTCCATCTTCCTTTCATTCCGGAGTTCTATGTCGGTATCGGCGTCAAAGCCATTGCCGGACTGGCGTATGCCGCCACCGATACCTTCTCCGGAGGTTTAACCACCTATCGGGATCGAATCGTTGCAGACGGTAATGCTATTGCCAGATATACCCTGGGAGGATATGGGTATGCTTTCGATCTGGGCATTTCTTCCAGATTGACAAACCACATGACGGCAAACCTGGCAGTGAATAATATAATGGGATCCATCAAATGGACAGATGAGTATACCCGGACGCACCATTATTCCTTTAATCTGTCCACAGAAGTCCAGAATCTCTACGATACAAATCTCGACTCACTGATATCTAACTCAGTAAGTGCGGACACTTCCTATGACTCCCGGGGATTCACTACGCCCTATCCGTCGTATTTTGTGGCCGGTGTGCAGTATGATATGTTTTCCCGGCTCCGCCTGTTTGTAAATTACAAACTTGGTTTATCTGATTTGCTTATCTCTCCAACCCAGCCAAGGATCTCTTTTGCCGGGGAAATCAGACCACTCCAATGGTTTCCCATCCGATTCGGCATCACCAGTGGGAGCCTGAATAAAGTCGAATGGGGCGCCGGATTCGGTCTGGAATTCGCCCACTATTCGCTCCTGTTCGGATTTTCGCAAACCGGCGGATTTCTCAATGATGCCACCGGCTTTTCACTGGCAGTGGGACAGGAACTGTCTTTTTAATATCTCCAGCCTACTATCTGATAAGAAGCAAGGAGGTCTGCCGCTGCAGACCTCCTTTTTTTTATTTTCTCCTTACTTCAAACGTTCACATTCTATTACAATCTTAAAGCCGTTTCTTCCAAAAAGCTCTGAGAGCTCGTAACCCATCCGGGCCATTCTGAAAGTGTCAGGGAGTATATAACACCTAATAATTGCAATAATATACCGCATGTAGCCCTGTAATAAACTTAATATTATTTTATGACTATTAAATCTGTTCAGTAATATCAAAGGTAAGGAAGCCAGAAGGGATGCTCTCCGTGCATTGCCACCCTTCATAAACTGTAGAGCCGTTTCATGTCGACGATCCCGATCCAATCGGGGAAACGGCTCTACAATGCAGATTGAGAATCGAAACCATTACTTTCCTGCGCTGATTTAATAGTCATATATTATTTAATAATTTCAGTTGCATAAAAATAATTTGTTCTACTATATTACCGGATGCTTGAAATTAATAATAAATCGGACCCTGGTGATCTTTTGGTGCAAAATCGATTACAGCCGCTGCTTTCTGTGATTGAAGTCATATCTACTTTCAATATAGATCCTAACTTCAGTGAAAGATATGAGTGAATACTGACGGTTCATTCCTCTCATGAATTCCGCTGGGAAATGAGCGTCAGAAGCGATTACCGATCGCGATGAGGGAGCACCGGTTAGGTGAACGGAACTACACAGGGAAGAAGCCAGACATTTTATACTGTTAGAGTCTGGAGCTGGAGGCTTCCCCACTGGGGAAAGGGGTATATTTTTCTCCAGTTGAAATTATCATAAGCGTAAGGATAACAAAATGTACAAAAAAATCACTATTGTAGTGGTGGCGGCGCTGGCGATTCTCGCGAGCTGTTATATCGAAAATCCCACCCAGACGAACTTTCCCACCTGGTCGGTCAAATTGGAGTTACCTCTGCTGAAGCAAACCATCCATTTTAACGACCTGCTGAGCGATACTGTACTGACAACCACGGCAGTCGAAGAGGGCTCTACCGATTCGGTTTACGCCTTCAACAAAACATTTGACATCGATTCAGTGATTATCGACGAGCAACTGGATTACGATGAGGTTCAAAAATCACGGTCGAAAACAATTGGCATTATATCTCTGACACCCCCGGATCCCTTTGAAACCGATACCATTACTTTCCGGGATGTCATGCCGAGTTCGATTGTTGAGCCAATCGCAACCGCCCTGGAAACCCAGGATACCGTTACAACCACTATTGGTGAGACGGATCTTGAGCCCCAGACGAAGTCTATCAGCTTCGATTCGTTTCAGGAGGCCGATTTCAGCGCCGGCTTCGTTGACATCACCGTTCATAACAATATGTTCATCGCGCTGGGCGCCCCCATCACCGTTAAATTGGAGGACAGTGAAGGCAAGGCCATAGGCTCGGTAGAATTTGCCAGCCGTATTCAAACCGACAGCAGTGCTACACAAAGTTTGGACCTCGCTGATAAAGTATTAACCGGCGACTTGACCGTCGTGGTCAGCGGTCACAGTGATGGTTCCGACGGAGAAGTGGACGTTACAGAGAATGACCTCGACAGTGGATTTCTTGTGCGGACGGAGATCCACAATGAGGGGGAGAATCTGGAAGTTACTTCCGCTACCGCCCGGATCCCCGGCCAGACCATTCAGGATGCCGATACCGTCGCTCTCGAGGCGGACACCAAAGTCGAAGAGGCACTCCTGAATACCGGAACTCTCGCCATGGATATTGTCAATGACCTCGATCTAAATGCGGATCTCCACCTTACCGTTCATTCCCTGGTAGATGAGTCCGGGAATCCATTCGAGCTCCCGGTGCAGGTTCCGGCAAAGTCCCAACTGTCAGTTCAGCAATCCGATCTCTCCGGATATACACTGCAGATGGATCTTAATCAACAGGAAGTGACCTACAGCTATACGGTCAACACAGAAGATACCGGCGAGGACTTTGCCACTGTTACCTCGGATGACAGCGTGAATTTGGATATTCAACTAACGAATATGTCTTTCGAAGCACTCAGCGGATCGATAGCACCGCAGTTCGTTGAATTTGACAGCCTTGAAGAGGACCTCACAGATCTCCCCCGGGATTTAAAAGGCATCGAACTGCAAACCGTGGATATGGTGCTTGAAGTAGACACTGATGTTGATTTCCCGGTTTTTCTGAACATGAAGCTTATTGCCGTCAATGAGGAGGGCGACTCAGATTCTCTGGTGGTGGAAAACCAGGATATTACCGAGAATCCCCAGGTGATCTTTGGAAATGCGGCCCCCCTTCTCAATTTATTTCCCGAGAAAATCATGGTAATCGGTTCCGCAACTATAGGAGAGGAAAATCATGTCGGAACCATCGCCAGAGGACAGTACGTTACCGGTGCGTTGAATATTACCGCGCCATTCCAGTTCAACATTGCAGAAAACCCACGGGTTGAACTGGACCCGGAGCTGGTGGATGAAGAAATACCCGAACAGGTAGAGGACATGCGGTTGTTTGCTCAGATGGAAAATGCCTTTGAAATCGGCGCGAGCGTGGAAATATATGCGGCCAAGGATACCTTGTTGTTTCATGAAGATGCGTCGGGCTCTCCGGATTCGCTGGGAATTTTTACCGTCCAGGCTGATGCGAGCTCTCTGGACTCACTCGTACTCGATGCATCTAAAATCAGTCTGTTTCAGGAGCCCGTCTATATTAAAACCATCGTGAACATGATGGGGAAAGGAGAAGGAGAAACTTCCAGCATCCTCTCTACTGACTCCTTACAGATTACCTTATACGGCAAATTACGATACTTGAACGATCATCTGGTTGAAGAGGAGAAATGACAATGAAATCCATCTGGCGATATATAAGTATACTTCTGTTAAGTCTTGTAATTACCGGAACCGTGCGGAGTCAGACATATATCAGCCCCCGCAGCCTGGCATTCTCAGGAGCATATGCCACGCAGGCCAGAGGGGTCGAAGCGCTTGGCTGGAATCCGGCGAATCTTGGGTACACAGATAATCCGGGCTTTATGTTAAGTTTCGGCGTGCTTCCGCTGGTCCCGTTCCCCTCCATGTCTCTCGCGAACAACGCCATCACCCCGTCGTTGTATAACACGTATTTTCACCAGGGAGGACATCTGGATGATGCAAAGAAGCAGGCACTGCTTGCAAATTTTCCTGAGGCGGGTATGGAAGTGTATCCCCAGGTATCGATGCGGCTGCTCGGGATGTCCTTCGGGCGCACCGCCCTGGCTCTGGATGCGCAGGCCCTCGGGGCAGGAGTGATTCCCAGGGCTCTGCCGGATTTACTATTCCTCGGGAATGAATTCGAGAAACCGATTTCTTTGGACAATCTCAATATTGAAACACTCACTGTGGCCACCTTTTCCATCGCCCACGGATTTCCCATATCCGTCCCGTATTTCGAAGAAACCTATCTTGGTATAGGTGTCAAAGTGCTTGGCGGAGCGGGTTACGCGCACACTGAGCAGTTTTCCGGTGAAATGACCACCTACCAGGATCGCATTGCCGCCCGGGGAAACGCCACTGCCAAATATAGTTTGATTGGGTATGGATATGCCTTTGATCTCGGCGCCGCCGCCAAGGTGAATGAGAAAATGACAGCCAACCTCGCCCTGAACAATCTGCTGGGAGCCATTAATTGGAGCGACGAGAATACCGAAATCTTCGAATACGCCTTTGATATAGAACTCGATTCGCAGGATCTATTCGATAACAATCTCGACTCGCTGATGGAAGCGTCTGTCACTACGGATACTTCTTATGCAGCTCCGGGCTTTACCACTTCCTATCCCACGTATCTTGTGGCCGGCTTTCAATATGATGTAGCCGCTCCACTGCGGGTCTTCGTGAACTACAGCATGGGATTCTCAAACCAGCTCATGACCACGAGCACTCCGAAACTGGCCCTGGCCGGGGAATACCGGTTGGCGCGCTGGTTCCCCCTGCGATTCGGCATCAATCTCGGGGGACTGCATAATTTCGGATGGGGTACGGGCCTGGGATTGGAGTTCAATCACTACCGTCTAGTGTTCGGGTTTTCCCAGACCGGGGGGTTCTTCAATCATGCCAATGGATTCTCGCTGGCATTAGGACAGGAGCTGGTGTTTTAATACCACTATCCCGTGAAAATACACAGCAGTCAGGGGTTCTGAACGCAACGTCAGAACCCCTTCTTTATGTATAGAGATGAGAGTGTTTAGAAAATATGGTTCTGATACAAGATGCTGAACCTGACCTATTTTTATTATGCAGAGAAAACATATTCACAATTTATTGCGAGGGTTGGGCAGTGATATGTTCTACCTAAGTTGAGCGAT
>CAYPST010000110.1:0-13704 GCA_964413425.1 uncultured bacterium | reverse complement strand
TACGAGCGACACACGGAAATGTTCGTGAAAACTGAGTTAACTTGATAGTCATATAATTTATTTTGTTTAAAATAATCCCTACTTGTTAATTTATTGGCCCAAAATATCTATTCGATTTCCGCACCCAACTGCTTCAGTGTTTCATACACCTGCTGTTCCAGAACTTTCTTCGGGATACCATCAGAGGATTCGACTCTAAATTCAATGGTGAAATCGAAATCACCAGCTTCTTTAATGAGAGGTTGAATGACACCGCGGTAGACATCGGCGAATTTATTGGCCTTTAACTGGCTGGCTTTGATATTGACCACTTTGACTCGTTCCTCCGGTGGGACATCAAGAGTGGCTTCCTTCTCGCCGGTATATTCTTCACCAGGGTGATCCTCAGGGAATGATTCGATCGATCCTTCTTCAAATGTGTATTTTTCTCCCTCAGCTTGCGACTGTAATTCCTTCGCCACCTCAGGAATCAACAGGAACTCATCGTCCTGGAACCGGACGTCAAATGGGGACATCTGCTCTTCAAACCGCACGGTGTCCGGCTGGATATCCTCCGGACCACTCAAACTGTATCCGAATGCGCCTGCCTGTACTCCGATGGCAATGGCTTCAGCCATAATATCCTTATTATTCGGCACAGGCAGTGCCGGATCTTTGTAAAATTGCTCCAGCAGCGTTTCCAGTGCAATCCGGTCTGATGTGCTGAGGAATTTGCTGGAAAGAAACTTCCCGCTGGGGGGATTGGTCAGGATCTTTTTATGGCTTTCATCGGTGAGTTCATTGTAAATCCAGGTATCCAGATTCTCGGTACCAAATGTCGGTTTCCCGAGATCCAGTTTTTGAATGCCCCCTGAAGCCGGAACCGCCAGAATCCGATAGAGCTCCCGGATTTTCTGGCCGTACTCGCTTTCAATATCCCGGATCTTCCGCTTGACGTCTTCCGTCTTGCCTTCCAGTCCCGGAAAGTGCCCCTCGGATATATCCTCCAGAATGTCTTTCAGGGACAGATATTCCTTAATGGTATCGAGCAAACGGTAGTAGCGTTCCTCATCCGGGATGGCAAAAAAGAGGGTGTTTTTATACACCCGGAAATTATCTCCCCGTGTTTCGATCCACTGCTGTAATTGGGAATCGGAGAGCGGATCGCCGGGGTTGATCACAATCAGCTTCAGTTCGGTATTATCGGTTACATCATGGGAAGAATCCGGCCAGAGATAGGTACTCATCTTCTTACCAAGATTCTCCCGGATCCGGTGTTCCAGTTCTGCCTGGACATCATCATCCTGCACCCGCTCCTTTTTATCGGCCACCATGCGATTCAGGTTGGGAATCTTGGAAAAGTAATATTTCTCATTGCGGGTATTCAGAAACCAGAGGTGATTTTTCAATTTTTGCAGCACTTCGGTAATTAACGAGGGGATGGTATCGCTGTGCATAACAGCTAATTTAATATACTCTAATCCCGTTCCTCGCTCGGGCTCATCAGCCGTAAACGAATGCAGGAAGATCCCGGTGGCGATGCGCTCGGCTAAATGTTTCCAGTCTCTGTTCTCCTTGTCCAGGATCTGCGCTTTGGCTTCCTCATGATGAGCAATATCGGCGGCGACAACCGAATCATGTTCGGTGCCGATATGTTTGAGAAATTCCTCTCTGATGGCCTGGTTATCCAGATTGATGTCGCCGGGAAGAATCACGTCGAGATTCACTTCTCTGGTATACAGATCCTCGACCACGCTGGCCAGGAGCCGCAGCACGCCCCGGGTACGCTGAAAGGAACTAAAGGTGCCCCACTTTTCATGCAAAATATCAATGACGTCCGGATGAAACGGATAGGCCAGCTCCATGGTTTGCCGGTATTCGGCGTTACGTACTTTCCCGGGTAATTCCTCTTTCTCCTGCTGATATTTCTGGATGTACTCATCGATAACAGCCCGGATTGTGTTTTTCTTCTCAGCCGGTTCGAACAACCGTCTCCGGATGATGGAGTAGACTTCCTCGCCGCGCACCGGTGTCTGGATATCCACCAACCGGCCAAAGATTTTATCCAGTCGGGCCAGGTCGCTCTGCTTGGTGTCACCGAAGTCCTCCAGTTCGCTGGACGGCAGCGTGACGATGAAGAGCCCCCGTTCCAGACCGGCCACCGCTTCGGTGAGTTGTTTCAGGAACGTAAACGTTTGGGTCGCTAAGGTGGTCTCACCAACCTCCACGCTATGGGCGGCATTCACGTACTCCAGCACTTCATCAAACAGGAGAACAAACGGTTCGTAGGATTCCAATAGATTATGCAGGTCATTTTTTCCCGGGGCGATGCGGTCCTGATCGTTCTCTGCGATTTGATTATAGGCATCGGTCCCACCAAGCTGGTAAGCAAGCTCTCCCCAGAGGGTATAACGCGTCACATTCTCGGTGGTTATGCCATTCCTGGGATTGATCTGGTTGCCCACCACGGCACAAATTGGCACCTCTATCGGTTCGATCTTTTCGGGAAGCAGTTCAGTGATATCCGCTCCATTCTTCACATAATGATACACGGAAACCAGAGAATGGGTCTTCCCGCCGCCGAATGGGGTCTTCAGTTCGACCACAGAAGGACCTTTCCCGGATGAGAGTTTCTTATGGACTCCCCGAAGCAACTGTTCTAGGCCATCGGTGAGATAGGTGCGCTTGAAGAACGTATAGGGATCATTATATTCCGTTGGCGCAGTGCCCCGGACCACATCGCCCAGGTTGGCGGCAAACACCGCTTCGTTGAAATCGCCGCTGCGGATGTCTTCATGCGGGATGACAATATCGAACCAGTTGTGCATAATAATTACCTTTTACACATGTACCAGCTTGTGAACTATGAATCGTTATTTGGTATTTTGACCATCATCTTGTTTTTCTGATCTGTATGATTCAAAAGTCTCCATTAGATTTATTGAAGGCAATAGTACCGTTCCAAAGATGCTAGTAGAGGTAAGCTCATTGACCTTTTCTCTGCACAGTCCATATAAGATAGCAGGGGCGTTCAAATACTTCAGACCAACAAAGTCCGAATCGTCACTACGCTCATCTTCCATACCAGGAAGAGCGAAGTATCCCGATATTTCTATCTGGATATGGTACGGACTAACAGAATAATTTTTCACATTATCATCGGTAACAAGAACACTCAGAAATACAACGAACTCATCA
The DNA here is from genome assembly GCA_964413425.1 of uncultured bacterium. GTDB lineage: Bacteria > Fidelibacterota > JAANXI01 > JAANXI01 > JAANXI01 > DATFLS01. Next base: position 10,527 of record CAYPST010000110.1, on the reverse strand, counting down.
CTGCCTTCATTTTGTCCTCTGACATCAATATCCGGAATAAATTCAATGATATCCGGGAGATCACTCTCTTCAACAAAATTATCATTGGCATCGATAATAATTTTGTGATACCGATAATCTTTAAGCTGCAGCCGCGCAAGTTTTGCTCTCATCATCTCGCTCCAATTTTTTCTCTGTCAGCCTTGAAAAATCCGGTTGTTGCGCTCGTTTAACGGAGCGGTGTTTTTTGGTGGTTTCCAGAGTGATTTTATGTAACTGAGGCGCTCCTGTACCAATGGAAATCCCAACAGGAACCCCTAATGCCAAACCGATTTTTGCCAGTGTTTCCAACGTGAGATTTGTGCTGTTATTAAAGAGCTTGCTGATATACGCCCGGCTTACGCTCATCCTTTCGGCCAGTTCTGCTTTGCTGATGTTGTGATAATCCATGACAGCAAGGATTTTCTCCATGGTTTCCAGAAAGATCCCCTCAGCGACGTATTCCGGATCATCTTTATATTTTTCCTCGAACTGTTCCAGCCACTCCTGATCACTCATTTTCCTTCCTCCTTTACCGGCTAATTGTCCGGCTTCTGACATTTTTGGAGATATAATTCCCTTAACCTTTTCGCCTTTTTGAGATGCCGTTTTGGTAATTTTTTCTTTTTCTTTGTAAAACCGTGAATGATAATTAATCTGCCTTCTCCATGAAAAAAACAGAGCGCTCTGTCCTGATAAGATTTCAAGGCAAAGATGCCATCCTCTTCGTGCCGGAATTTCTCTTCATTGCGAATAGGGTGATGGCCTGCAACAAATCTGAGTAATCGCAATAATTTCTTTTGTTCTTTCTCCTGGAGTGATTCAAAATACTCCTTGAACTCACAACGCCCCGACTCCCGCACCAGGGCATAAATTGTCAGTCGCCCCCCGCTTTTTATTATCGTCAACTGCAAGGAAATGTTAACTCATGAGTTAATTATTGTCAAGTTATTTGCGGAATAGTGACCTTATTTGTACTGTAGTATCCTTACTTTCTATTTGAAGCGGCTCATTTTACTCCAAACAAATCTTACTCTTGTCTGACTGCATAAAAATTATTCCCGGCATTCTTTCCCGATTTTATCCATGGAGTTTCCGTCTCTCCTGGCAAGCAATACGCGCCACGTTTCCGGGCAATTCGATCCCGTGCCTGAATTCCTCCGGCGGGATGACAATGAGATCGACGGGGACGGAGATATCGATGAGGGCTGAATAGAGATCACCGGCTTGTGTACAGCGGGACTTCCCAGGGGAAGATCTATCACCACAAGGATATCCAGATCGCTGTCCGGAGTGGATTCTCCTTCGGAAGCGGATCCAAACAAGTAGATTGCTTTCGGCCTGCACTTGGCAAGAATCCGGTTTACCACCGTCTGGATGAGATCTTCGGTGATTTCTCTAACTTTTTTCAGGCATTATTCTCATTTCCTCATTCTTCCGCAGCCCTTTATATCCCCAGCTCCATCTGGCTTGAGGATGATTTCGCTTCTTTGGCATACCGCTCCTTCCCCAGGAGCAACCCCTCCAGGAGCTGTTTCTCCTTGTTCCCGTTCTCGAAGCATTCCGCCACTGCCTGGCAGAACTGCCAGAATGCGTTACTCTGCGCATAACCGGTTTCAGACAGGAGCGTATTGAGTTCTTCCCTCTTATTTTGTTCCCAGAGACGACAGGCCATATGCATAGAATCCACCATATTCATCTGTTTGGCCGGTTTTAAATCTTTGCGTTTTTGGGGCCCGTACACCTGGATATATTTAGTGGTTTTCTTTACAAATCCGTTACCCTTTGCCATCTTTTCCAGGTCAATCCCTTCCGCACTGGCGATCTTCCGGGCATCGTCGTATTCCACTTTGTTATCCAGAAACGTCCACCTGTAGGTGAGGTAAAACTGGGCTTCCTTGTCGATGGATTCGGTGGAAGCGTCTCTCAACAGCCGGTGCACCAGAAAGTCCGTGGCAATGGACCGGATGTACTGCAGGAGCTCCGCCACGGTGATCTCCCGGCCGTCATAGGTTTCCACCTTTTCGTATTGTGAGAATGTCTCCATCCCCGGACCGATGCCGCTGATGAAGAAGTCCCCGCCTGCGATACCCTCCTGCCAGAACTGCTCCAGTTTTGATTCCACCCGGGATTTCACCTGCCCCCGGATATCGTTCCAGAACCCCACCGGCTCCCGCCGGGTTTTCCGGCAGACCATGTAGATTGACGATGCCAGTGCCGCCGACTGAGCCGCCCGGAGCCGGGATTTCATCTCCGTATGCACCGGCCAGGACCCAGTGACCACAAATCCAGCTTTCACTAATCCGTTCAGCATGGTCTCCCAGCCTTCGGTGGTCTTATGGGCATAGACGATCACGGCAACACCCTCCGGTTTCAACACCCGGTGCATCTCCTGAAAGGAACTGGAGAGCATGTCCTCGAAAAAAGCCTTCGCACCAGTTTTGGTTTGATGACGAGTGGGTTCCATAATCGCTTCGTCGGATTTGGGAACCACCGGTGTGGCAAATAACCCCGGTAACTCTTCCCCGAGAGCTCGCTTCAACCAAACGTAGAAGAAATCGGACAGCGCTGCGTACGGCACATTGTCATAATAGGGCGGATCCGTCAGAACAGCATCCAGATAATTATCATCAAATTGTAAATCCATTGAAGTTTGATTTATAATTTTAGTTTCTGCAGAGGATAAATTTGAGGCAAAATCAATGAATTTTATATAGTATGGCATGCCAGATTCCATAGTACCAGAAGACCCACTAAATGAATTCACCTCAACATAATCCCACATCATTGGCAAAGCCTGTCTTGAATATAGATGCTTTATTGCCTCTGAAGTATTTTCCCACCTTGCACTGTTATTATTGAAAGCACAGTGCATATTCAGGTTAATCGCCAGATACCCCATTATCGCTGCCGTTAATTCGTCACCAGATATTTTTTTGTCTTCAATGTTTGGAATTGATACACAATCGGCAGCGATATCCTTTTTCACCTCCCTGATTTTTTCCAGAAACGTCACCAGGGCCAGCTGCTGCCGGGGGTTGAATAGGTCTTTCCATTGAGTCATACCATATCGATTGACCCGGAAACCTAGTGTTCCAACTTGTGGCATCTTTTCATCTGGCAGCGGACTTTCCAGATACGGCCACCCGGCTATTTTCTGCTCCAGGTATTCTTTTGCGGCTTCAAATACGTCCACATCTTGTTGGGTGGCCAGCCGGTACCGCTTGCCAGTCTCATCCGGGTGGTGCAGCACCACCGCTACCATCCTCTGCCCCATCTGTCCGTCCTGGGCCAGCTGCCGCACCTGGTTCGCCCGGGTAACCTGGCTGCACACCGGACAGGAGGCGTTGGCTCGGGAGACGGTGCCAGCAGCGGGATCAAAGCCATTAGTCTGCGCCTGTGTCAACGCTTCACCTTCCAGCAGCTCAAAATCCACCTGTTTAGCCTCATAGTCCACCATCGGACGATAAGCCACGTGCTTGTTCTTCTTTTTGGCCAGCCAGAACTGCCGTATCAACGAGATCTCGACACCGCAGGATGGATTCTGGCAGGGGATGGTCCTGGACCAGAGGTAGCCCACCGGGATCCAGCCATTTTTATGTTCAATGCCTCCACCGGCAAACGCCACACTCTCCAAACTCTCTTCGGGATAAAACTGACCAATTTCAGAGTTCGCCTCTTCCAGTATTTTATTCGCCCAGCGTTCCACCATGAAAGCCAGGAGGTTGACTTTCTTCTTCCGACCATCCTTTCCAAAGAGGTTTTCTTCTTCCTCATCTGCAACGAGTACATCCGGCAATTCCACTTCGATGCCAAACTTCTGGGGCCATTCCAGGGTGGCTTTTTCAATGAACACCGCCACCGGGTTGTAATCACTGGCATACGTGTCACAACCAAGTCGTAAGGCCTCTAATGGAATAGAGCCTCCGCCGGCAAAAGGATCCAGTACTTTTGGCGGAGTACTACCGTATTGTTTTTTTATCAGTTCCTGCGCTTTCCTGATATTTTCATCATTCCCGTTTTTCACCGCGTCCCAGGGGACGATCTTTTTGATGAGTTCGTAGATTTCCTTCCGTTTTTCCGGATTTTCTTCGCCGGGATCATCAAGCAACGCAGCCAGGGCAGTTGCCCGGGAAGCGGCCAGCGGACGACGCGCCCACCAGATGTGCAGGGTCGACGGATGTCCGTGCCGGATGTTCTTTTCCCGGGCGGACTGTTCGGAGATTTCGGCCAGCGGGAGGTCATATTCGATGAATTTGCGTTGCATGGTATCCTTATATGTTGGCAATCCATTCCGCTGACAGCAGTAGCAATTCGTTACCTATAAATCCTTCATCAATTCTCTCTGGGAAACCACTCCCGAAGCGTCCGGCGCAGTTTAAGAAAAGCTCTGTCATTACAGCGTCGCAGACTCACGCTTTCCGCAAGTTTCTGGAACCGTGAGGAAGACCGGGGGAGCCTAACCTCATGAAGCACCTGCTCGAGCGCCTCCTTTGGCTGCCGAGGTTTCTCTGCATTCGCTTCCCAATAGCCTTTCTCCTCCAGCCACTGTCTCAGTGATGTCTGTCTCTCCCATTCAAGGCATCTATCCACTTCGGGAGAATCACTCCAGACCCACACTTCAAGTTCTGGCTCGATGACTACACAACGGGCACGAGTCTCCCAACCGGATCTTCTCATTCTTTCCTCGATATCTACTTCCAGGTCTTCAGCCGGGAGATCCGGCTGACCTGATCCATGATAGTCGAATACAATCAGAGCATGTGCAAAATCCTGATGAAAAGGCCGAAGAAACTTCTCCGCTTCATTTCTGCAGCCAGGATCACTGTGAGGGTGACGATAATATTCTACATCCAATTGCCGAATACCAATGGATTGGTGCCGGCTGATAATCCCTTTGAGTGCATATTCCATCTGTTTATCTGCTGCTGCCAACACCACCAGGTCTTTTACATCGTCATCCATGCACCGTTATCCGAGCACACCGCCAGCGAATAACGTACCCAAATCCGTCTCTCGCTGCCAATTTTTCAACCTGGGATGTTCTGAACCGAAAACAATATCTGTCCCTCGGTCCGGATCGTGGGCCAGACAGAGCAACTCATCCAGTTCAGCAGCGCGCAACAGGACGGGAGAGTGAGTGAGTGGCAGTCAGCACCTGGGCATTATATACCGAAGAAATCGACTCATACACCGTCTCAACTGCTCGGGGATGAATTCCGTTCTCAGGTTCCTCGATTAGATACACTCCCCTGAGATCAGGAAGATACGGCAGGAGGGTCAATGCAAACATTCGTAGTGTACCGTCTGATAATCCCCATGAAGGGACTTTCAGTCCGGAGGCGTAATGAACTTGCAAATAGCAATGGCGATCTTCTGATCTAATGACTGTTTTCACACTTGTAATATCAGGGAGTGCCGTCCGAATATGATCCAGCCACTGCTCAAATTGCTTCGGCACTTTTTCTCTTAAATCCCTGATTACCCAGGGAAGATTTGAGCCGTCAGGACGAAAGGTGGTCCCTTTTCCCGGTGGACTTGGACGGCGCATGGTCTCACTATCCAGATGCAAAAACTCTATGCCACTCAATAAAACCCGCTTAAACCAAGTAGACACCGGAAACTTTGTCTCATCTTCCGGCAAATTTGCCAATGCGGACTTCTGATTCCCCAGCTTAAAGGCGTGATCCCAGCCGGCGCCCGTCTCATCATAAAAGTTGTCATTTCCGCCCGGTACCTTATTGACCACTGCCTTGGTCCCCACTTTGCCTGTTCTGTGACATATCGTCTCAGGCGCCTCCTTGAATTCCTGGAAAAACGATTGTTGCCGGGGCTCTGCATTCTCTTTATGTTTCAAAAACAGGGTTTCTGAAATAATACCCACGGGCTCATCAGGTGTTTGCTGGCCGATTCGCACCTGGTATCGGCAGGTTTCCCAGGACGGATCTTTTAATAACGGCTTTTTATCTTCTGGAATCGTCGCTTCAATTGCCAGTTCAAAAAATCCATCCCGATACATCCAAACCAGATCCTACCAATTCTGGGAGCGTGTTCGAATTGCAGCCTCAACTCCTTCCGGCTGAATTAAGTCCCCAAGAAACCGGATGACATCCAGAAATGTACTCTTCCCGCTGGCGTTCGGTCCAACCAGGATATGAAACCTGCGCATGGGTTGTTTTATGTATCGCAGACAGCGGTAATGTAAGGCTTCGATAAGGCTTATCATTTCATTACTCTCATTTCACTCCCTTGGCATAACTTTACGCAGAAATGATACGTGAATCAACCGGCTATGTTGTCAATACTTGCGGTCAGCGATACATTGGTACGAATGATCCGCTCACAACCGCCACTTCTCTTCCGGAATTATGAATCCCGTGGCAAAGATATCCTCTTCTTCAATAAAATGAGACGCCGGATTTTGTATTCGAGTCAGCTCAATTTTATCTGTTTTGCTCATGGTCACTATGTAGAGCCAGTATTTTTCCCCGAAATGCCGGGCTTTTTTCCACTCGTTCGCTGTCAGCCGAATAGCACCGGATTCAGCTCGTGCTTTCACTTCAATATACCGGACATCTGCTATTCCACCGACCTCATCAATTTTGACCGACCGGATATCAAAGCCCCCGTGTTCCGCCTCCGAAACATCCTCAGGCGTCCACCCCTCCTTAATCTCATACTGCCTGGCGGTTTCCATCCCAATCAGTTCGATTTCCTTTCGTTCTTCCGGATCTGTGTCGCCGGCAGGAACGCTGGCGGATTCAGGTCCTTTTTCAGGCTTTTCCTCTCCGGCAGATTCCACGAAGACCACTGTGCCTAAAATTTCAGGTTCCATTACCGTAATATTGCTCTCCAGCTGGATTTCCTTTTCCAATTCTTTCCGTCTATGCTCATATTCCTCCCTGCGTCGTTCCTCCCGCTGAATAGCCAGCTTCATATACTCGCCGTCCTGGGCGCGTGTCTCGTACTCCATCAGTTTCTGGTTAGATTCGGAAATCAGATAATCCAGGGACCTCAGGCCATAGCGTCTCTTAATATGGGTCCGCTGCCTCCGCCTGTCCTCTATTTCCGATTTGTACGGAAAGAGCAACTCATCAAATAAATAACCTTCCATCGCCTCTGTATTTTCCGACAATTCGGCAGCATGCTCAGGTATCTCCCCATTTGAAACTGGCTCCAGATCCCAGAGAACCGACGGATTGATTTTTCTGATGGAGTGATCTTCCTGATGGAGGCAAAAGATCCGTTCGCCGGCCGTTGCCCCTGTTCCATCCTGTACACTCCCCTTCACAAACCACAGGATCCCTTCCCGATGCCCTTCAGGATCCGTGAATAAAACCCTGGATTGTGCACCATCGGTAAACTGCTGCAAGACGACTTCATTAAACGCCTCCAGCAGGGGATGGCCCGGGGTAATGAGTTCGTATTTGGCCCTTTTTCTGGCCACTGCTTTATCAAAGGTAATTCGCTTGTACTCCCGATACACTTTCCCATTGGAAGTTCTGAACGAGTAATCCTCACTCAGCTGCCGCATCTCGTACGGTACAAAATCGATTCGGAATCCGTATTCAATACGTGAGTATCTGCCGCCGAGTTTGGAAAAGCCCCGCAGGAAGAAATCCTGGATGTATTCCGGAACCAGACGCTGTTCTTCCGCCTGGATGGCTTTGTTATTCAGCGCAGAGTAATCGATAAACTTCGATGCCAGACTGGTTAAAAACAGGCGATCAAGGGTCTCCTTTGTGGACTCCTTATCCGCTTGTTCGATGGTGTCTTCAATCTCTTCCATCCGCCGCTGGCTGAAGACCGCATCCTGGAGCAGCCGCTTCAAATTTATCCCCGGGATAACGTCGCCAATGATGTCAAACACCTTATCTGAGCCAAGCTCCTCCCGCATGCGTTCCAGCTTGATGAACAGCTTCTCCATAATCTGCCCTTCCCGGGTGTCCCGGGTCACCAGATTCCAGATAAAGACCTCATACTCCTGTCCGTACCGGTGAATCCGGCCCATCCGCTGTTCCAATCGATTGGGATTCCAGGGGATATCATAATTCACCATCAGGGAGCAGAACTGCAGGTTGATCCCTTCACCCGCAGCCTCAGTGGCAACAAGTATTTGGGCATCTTCACTGAACTCCCGCTCCTTCTCAATCCGCTGGTCAAGATCCATCCCGCCGTGGATGGTTGTAACCCGGTATCCCCAGTTGTTCAGCTTCTCCTCAAGATATCGGAGCGTATCTTTGTGTTCGGTAAATATCAGCAGTTTCCGGTCCTGGAGTGTTTCCAGGATCTCATCCTTCAGCTTTCTGAGTTTGCTCTCGATTTCCTGACTCTGTACGTCCTCTGCCAGCGCAATTAATTTCTCCACCTGACGGATTTCTGCTTTGACCTCATCAATGTTATTCGCAATAGTGAGGTGTTCCATTTTCTCTTCAATTTTCATCCGCTCATCTTCTGCAAAATCCTCCAGATCATCAACATCGATATGTTTCACTTCTTCATAAATTTCGTTTTCCCGGATTTTTTCTGGTAATCGGGACAGTTCTTCCAGCCGGCCGCGTCGTTTCTTGAGAGAGCTCAGGATAGCATAGACACTGGACGTCAGCCGGCGCTGCAAAATCATCATGGCAAAGGTGATGTGGGGATTTTCCCTCGCCTGGTCATAATAGTTGCGGACATAGGAGGTGACGGCATTATAGAGTTCTACTTCGGGGTCAGAGAGACGAAATGTGGCCGTGATGACCTGGCGGGGTGGAAAGATATCACTGCCGTCGAACTTTTTCATATCCTCTTTCAGTCGGCGGATGAAGACCGGGTTTTCCTTTTTATGGACCGCCTCTCGCAATAACTCCTCGTTGGCAAAAAAAACCAGGACGCAAGAGATCCAGGAACAGACGAAAGTTTTCCGGATCGCCTTTATGGGGGGTGGCCGTCAGGAACAGCATGTGTTCCGCTTGTCTGGACAAGATTTCCCCAACCTGATATCGTTGGGTTTTATCAATCTTCTTTTGTTTTGAAGTTTCGTATGCGTACGCACTCATTTTATGGGCTTCATCCACGATGATCATATCCCACCGTGCACTGGTCAGACTGGACCTGATATCATTCTGTTTCAGGAAATCAATGGAGGTGATGGCGAGCGGATATTCCTCCCACACATTTTCGGCAAAATGCGCCCGCATGGCATGTCGGTCGACCAGCCGAAAATCGGTCTGGAACTTCTCCTTCATCTCCCGCTGCCACTGATACTTCAAATGACCAGGCGCGACGATCAGAACTCGCTTCGCAAGCCTTCGATATTGCATCTCCTTCAAAATCAGGCCAGCCATAATAGTCTTCCCGGCACCGGGATCATCCGCAATCATGAACCGGAGTCGGGGCTGTTCCAGTGCATAGTCATAGACAGCTTCAATCTGATGGGGCAAAGGATCCACCTGCGAAGTACTAATGGCCAGCATGGGGTCAAACTGATGGGCCATCCGGACACGGTTGGCCTCTATAAAGAGAAAGAAGTCCTCCGGATCTCGCAACTGTCCCTGGGAATCCTGTTGGAGTACCGTAATCTGTGCGAGCTGATCCTCGGTAAGTCTGAGGGCCTTATAGGTTCCGCTCTTTTGCAGCACGTATTCAATGATGCTGTAATTATTTCTTTGCTCGAATTTTTTGACCACGGCCGGTTCAGGTAAAAAGTCCGCCGTAATCACCTGGCCTTCGGAAAGTTTGAGGCCCATCCCCTCTCCCTGATAGGTGTACTTACAGAGACACTACGCGCGTGAGAATTTTTATTCAAATCTCGTGCTTAATCAACCGGAGTTATAGGTTACTTATATACAGGCAATAACTGCGATTTCAATGGTACAATTGTTTAAACTAAATTATGATTTTTGATGGGTGAATCAAGCAAATAATCTCAAACAGAAAAATGTGATTAAATAGGGAATTGTTCCAGATTGGAGGGTTTAATTTGATTCCGAGTCAGTGAGGTGCTATATGATTCGTATATGATACAGAATGTGTATTGAAATTCATAATTAATCAAGAAAGCTGCAGTTAGAACTCCGGATTCCTCGGATACCAAATTTCCGGATACCAATAAACAGACAATCTCTCAACCGTTGTCAGGAGTAAGGAACACGGGAAAGCAGGGCCTATAGCATGAGCAGGCAGCCTCATTCGCAAGAGCGAAAATTTTCATGAAGTGTAGAGAGTAGTAAGATTTCATGCATGCCAGTCTAAGCGAGTACAACCAATCTATCGGGGTAAGTGGTGGTGGTCGACAACCTCACTCTGTGGTTCCTTAGTTCAATAATCGTAGGGACTCTTTATTGCCATTTCTCTCCGGAAACATGCTTTATTAACGAATCCGGTGTTTTCAGTTCCGAAATACTTGCAGGCACTAATGTGTTATGAATTCAACTTTTAGTGTGTTCAGTGTGTTCAATGTAATAACCACATAACCTGAATAATTCACAAACTCAGTAAAAAAGAGTTCCAATAGTGGTTGTAAAT
>CAYPST010000109.1:0-13856 GCA_964413425.1 uncultured bacterium | reverse complement strand
ACATTTTCTTTGTCGATTGAGCGATTTATGGAAATAAATCGCTCAATTTGGGTTCGATAAAGATTGTACACTGCTCGATACTGACCGTTTCCCGCCCTTATGTACCTATTTCCATATGTCCCCTGTGGAGGTGGGTGTGGTGACTTCTTTCCTGTGTTTTAATCTGTGTTCTTTGTGTGCTATTTTTTTTGCGTTATTTAGGATATTTTTCCTTACCGATATTTCATAGCCGCCTTTGCCAGGAATCGTCCGGAGGCAAATCGTACCAGAAGGGGTAGCAATTTTATGGAAAATCCATAGATTGAAAACCATTTCCCTTTCTCTGCATCGTTGAGGGCTTTCGTGACCACCTTGTCAGCCGGAGCAACCGGCAGCGTGGAGTCGGAGGCGTTCCCACCCCAGGCGAGCGCCTGGAATTCGGTTTCCACCGGGCCGGGGCAGACCGCGGTAACCGTGATGCCCTGCTCTTCCAATTCGGCAGCAATGCCGTTCGCAAAATGGATTACAAAAGCCTTTGATGCCGCATAGACACTAAACCTCCCGGAGGGAAGAAATCCCGCTGCGGACGCCACCTGGATGACCCTGTCTCCCTCGTGCATATATGGCAGACAGACATATGTGAGATGCACCAGCGCCCGGATGTTCAAATCGATCATGCCAACCTGAGAATCAATGGGGATATCCTGAAAATTCCCTCTTTTACCAAAGCCGGCGTTATTGACCAAGAGTTTTATATGATACCTTCCCTGCAAGATCTTTGATTGGATGTGTTGAATATTCTCGGGATCAGTGAGGTCCATATCCAAGATCCGTACCGGAGTAGTCAGCCGGTCCGCCAGCTCGCTGAGCCGAGTGGTCCGGCGGGCAATTACCCAGAGTTCATCCAGGGCATACCTGGAATCAATTTGGGTCGCGAATTCCCATCCTAATCCAGCTGAAGCACCGGTGATAATTCCGATATTCATGCGTTCCCCTTCCCGCAATTGATCACTTGTTGTCTTTCATTTGATGCTCTACATTATTCTCATGCAAAAAAAGAACATACAAACACTGCTTGTGAATTACGATCATGAACTGCAGGCAGCTCTGGATATTCGGCGGCGGGTTTTTGTGGATGAGCAGAACGTTCCCATCGAACTGGAACAGGATGGAAAGGACTCCGAGTGCACACATTTTTTAGCAGAGAACGGGAAAGAGACAATCGGCACAGCACGATTACGTCCGGTGGATAAGGATACCGTGAAGATCGAACGGATGGCTGTGTTAGCTGAATATCGGGGACAGGGAATTGGCCGGGCGTTACTCGGGGATATGCTTCAGTATGCCCGGAAGCAAGGGTATAAACGGGTGGTGCTGCATGCGCAACTTTCGGCATTTGACTTCTACGACGGGGCTGGTTTCAAACAAATCGGCGAGGTGTTCTACGAAGCAAATATCTCCCATGTGAAAATGCGAAAGAATCTTCGTGAGAAATAGATTATCGAGAAGGCAGTGTTCTCAATCCAAAATTCCTGACGAAAGGGAGCGGTGGCAGTTTTGAGCGGATATCTTCGGTTATGAAACCCTGTTTAAAAATTCCCAAATTCCGGTGAATAGTTGAATATTCATAATGGATAGAGTTAACTGGTTTAATTCGGTTTATGGCTATTAAGCTTGCTCAGTATCTGGGGAGACCAGGAGGTGAATGGATGTGATCAGACAGCATGACCCCCTCTGGCTCCTCATTGGTACGGGGCGGAACGAGACGGTCAGGAGCGTCAGGGGTTTTTCCATTTCCTGAGCTAAGTTCATAGCCGTAATTTGGTTTGTGATGTTATTGGTTGTGATGTTCTTGCGTTTTGGGTTCTGATAGTATAACATTTCATTTAATTATCACAGGAGAAGCGCATGAGTATATCCATGAGTCGTAACGTAAAAATCGGGATCGCCCTGATTGTACTGGGTATTGTTTTCCTGCTCCACAATTTGAGTATTGTCCGGATTGAGCACTGGTGGCCGATCATATTGATTCTGGGCGGCCTGGTTTTTTTCCTGGTCTGGTATGCGGATCGCAGGCAAACGGGCCTGTTGCTTCCGGCTGCCATTTTGATCGTGATAGGCTGCCAGTTGTGGTTTCTTCATGCCGACTGGCCAATCTACGTCCTGGCTCCCGCTCTGGGTTTCTGGCTGATGTATTTTCTTGGTGAACGGGATGTCGGGTTGCTGGTACCGGCCTTTATCCTGACCCTGGTGGCGTTAGTTTTCTGGTTTGAAGGCTCTGTACTGGAGGTTATCTGGCCCGTGGTCTTTATTATCGTGGGTATTGTGTTGCTGGTATGGCGGCGACCGCGTGCCACTCAATCGGCAGAAACGGACACGGAGGAATCCGGCTCTCCGCCTTCCGAAGGGGAGGGAATCGGCCCGACATGATCCAATTCGACGGAGAGGTCGTGCTGATTACCGGTGGTGGTCGTGGCATCGGCCGGGCCATTTCCCGGTTATTTGCAGAGCTGGGGGCCAGAGTTGCTGTGACGTATTATAATCGGAAGAATGACGCCGAAAAAATCGTCCGGGAAATCGCTGAGAACGGTGGAAATGCCCGTGCATTCCAGGTGGATCTGATTTCGTATACTCAGGTCGATACGATGATCAAAGGGGTGCTTGACCATTTTGGTGATCTGAACGTCATGGTCAATAATGCCGGTATCTGGACCGCGGGGGCCATTGACCGCATGGAGCCTCATACCTGGCATGAAACCATCGGCGTGAATCTCACCGGCGTTTTCAATGTCTGTCGATTGGGGGTGAACTATCTCAATGGTGAAACCAATGATAATATTGTGAACATTTCCTCAACCGCCGGGCAGCGGGGGGAAGCACTGCATTCCCATTATGCGGCTTCCAAAGGTGGCATTATCAGTTTCACCAAATCGCTGGCCACGGAGCTGGCGTCTGCAAAGATCCGGGTCAATGCTGTGGCACCGGGATGGGTCGAGACCGAAATGACTGCAAATGCAATGGCGGAAGGCGGCCGGGAGCGGATAGCCGAAACTATTCCTCTGGGCAGAGTTGGAATTCCTCAGGACATTGCGCCTGCGGTGGTGTTCCTGGCATCATCCCTGGCAGGATTCATTACCGGGGAAATCCTGAATGTGAATGGCGGAAGTGTTCTGTGCGGATAAGCGGGAAATAGGACGTCTGAAAGCCAATTGGTTGCAGATTCGAGTCAGAAAGCCTGTGAAGATAAAATTTCATACGCCGGCATTTATCACAGTATTTTTTCTTCTCATTTCGTTGCTCTGCTTGATCCCGATCAGGATAGATGCATTCCGGTATCAAAAGCCCAAAGTATTCCCTGTTGTAACCAGGAGTCTGCAAGACTTCGCCACAGAGCTCCCGGCGGATTCGTCGATTCATATATGGGTGTATTTCACGGATAAGGGGTTCTCTTCCCGCGAGGGTTTGGATCGGAGATTGGCAGCCGCTTCTGAACTGGTTACTGAACGGGCCAGATCCCGACGCCGGCAGCGGGGGACCATGGAAGTATCCCTGGGATACTCTGATGTGCCGGTACATGAAGAGTATGTTCAAACTATCACAAAGTTACGCGGGGTTGAACGGCTGCGGACGGAAAGCCGATGGTTCAATGCCGTCAGCCTCGCCGTGAGAAAACAGGCGATACCTGAAATTGCCGGCCAGCCGTTCGTGCGAATGATCGATGTGGTAAAGCGGGCACACCGACAGCCTGTCGAAAAAACTCCGCCTCAAACCGAACGCCAGACAGAAGCGATCTCCACGGTTTTCGATAACCGGGATTATGGCTCCAGTTTTGACCAGCTGAAACAAATAAATGCGCTGTCCGCTCATGCAAGAGGATATACCGGGAAAGATATTCTCGTGTTAATGCTGGACACTGGATTTTTCAAAGAACATGAAGCTGTCGATACTAGGAGAATCGTGGATGAGTGGGATTTTATTCAGAATGACAATGATACAGCGGATGACAGCCTGGACGCGGCCGGCCAACAAGTCCATGGCACCATGACAATGTCGGTATTGGGTGGAGCGGCCGAGGGAGCGCTGTATGGACCGGCCTTTGAGTGCGATTTCTTGCTGGCGAAGACAGAGATCGTCGATCAGGAGATTCAGCTGGAAGAGGATTTGTTCGTGGAGGCCCTGGAGTGGGGAGAAGGACGTGGTGCAGATGTCGCTTCCTCTTCCCTGGGATATTTCGACTGGTATGAGTTTTCCGATATGGACGGCAACACAGCAATAATAACCCGCGCAGTGGATATGGCCGTGAAAAGGGGTGTCGTGTGCGTTACTGCGGTCGGAAATGAAAATGTGGCGAATAAAAATACCATCGGTTATGGCTGGGATCATATCATTGCCCCGGCGGATGCTGATTCGGTGATCTCAGTGGGAGCGGTGAATGCGGAAGGGACAATTGCCGGATTCAGTTCCCGGGGACCGACCTTCGATGGGCGGATCAAACCGGAAGTGGTGGCGCGAGGTGTTAATGTAGTAACGGCGAGTGGGTATTCTCCCATCGCCTATGGGAGAAGCAAGGGGACCTCATTCAGCACCCCGCTTGTCGCCGGAGCAGCAGCGCTGGTGCTGCAGGCACATCCATCATGGTCGCCTTTCCAGGTCCGCCGGGCACTAATGGAGACAGCGAATAATGCGATAATACCCAATAACGTGTATGGCTGGGGAGTCATTGATGCGATGAAAGCTATCGAATTTGAACAGCCAACGCTGGCGGATCTCGTCCACATTCAAAATTATCCCAATCCGTTCAGTTCCTATACGTTTATTAAATTTCCGATGGCGGATAGTCTGCGGCAGATGGAAAATCTCCGACTGGAAATCTACAATATTCGGGGAGAGCGTATCACCACCTTACGGAGCCCGAATCAGGCAGGAATATTCGAATGGATTGTATCAGAACCACCCTGGCGGTCGCTTCCGAACGGAGTCTATATCAGTCGGTTAGTGGCCGGTTCTGTGGTGGCCACCAATAAAATGACCCTTCTTCGCTGAAGAATTCCTGTACGGCGAGTATTGCCACTCTTTTCTTGTTGACAATCCATTCTCACACCGATACTGTGTGCACAGTTTTATTACAAAGGATGTCAGCGGGAATGGGCGGAAGGAAGAAAGGAAAATAAGATCGGTATTTATTATAGATGGCAGCAGTGGAGCAATTATTTACTCCGAATTTTGGCAGGACTCTGGGCAGCCACGGTTTTGTCCGGCTGTTACACCCAGCCAAACACACTTCCTGATACCGGCAAGGAGTTCTCTCAGGCGCGTGCCGATTCGACTGTCTCCGGACTTCGATTACGCCTTAAGCAGTCACTGGATCACAAAGGCCATCCGGATTCTTTGAGCCAGGCCTATCACTATCTGGTGCGACTCGGGGAATCTGCCGGGACAGACCAGTCTTACCACGCTCTCATGAGCGAACTCTGTTTTCTGCGTGCCACCTATACCGACCTCACTCCGGACAGCAGCCAGAAACTATACGAGCAAGGGTTGCGCTCAGCGAGAGACCTCCTGGATAGCTCTCCCCGGCTGTTGGGGTATGTACTAACTGATACGGTGAGTATTGGCTCAATCCACATAGACCAGATTCAGCCTGTAACGCTCGACGCATTATACTGGTGGACATTGCATTCGATTTTCATGATTGGAAAGGAGCCGCCCATCAGAAGGCTGGCGTGGCGTAAAAGACTTGGTCGAGCCATCCGATTAATCGAAAGCAAAGATCCCGGGTATCGGTGGGGTGGCGTGAAACGACTGACGGCTCTCGTGCTGCTGGTCAGTCCGGACGGAGATTTAGATGCAGCCCAACATGCCTTCCGACAGGCCATTGCGTTGGGACAATCCTATCTGGAAAATCGGTACTTCTATGCGCGCTATTATGGTGTTTTGCTGCAAAGCAAACAGATGTTTCAAGCCCAGCTGCAGTCAATTCTGGAACAGAAAACGCCCGGGGCGGCAGAATATGCACAACTGAATTTGCTGGTGAAGCAGAAAGCGCGAACTGTCCTGGCCAATACAGAGAGTTACTTCAGTTCCATCAGCGGCGCGGATATCTTAACCGGCAAAAATGGCACTGGCGAATAATGGAATCTCCCGTAGATTAATCTTGCTCTCCGTCAGGAGCCTGGTAGTAGGCGACGGCAAAAATAATCCCGCCGAGAATTAATCCCGGATACAGTGGTTCGATCCCCAGCGGATACTGCGGCCACTCACCGTGACTCTGAACCACGCCCACGATATACCAGGTAAATGCGGTGAGAAATCCAGTGAGACTTACCGAGAACGCTGCATTTGCGGATATAATCCGCTTCCCAAAATATGTGGACAACAGCGGATAAATAAGCGCCGGAATAAACAGCGTGCCGATGGTATACCAGAGATCGACCACCGAAGGAATCCCCAGTACCATGAAGATAGCAACGATTCCCGTGAGCACCAGCCCGATCTTCGAATACAAGCTCGATTGATCATCCGATTCGGAGCCGAATAATCGCCAGAAGAAATCTCTGCCGATGGTGACTGCGGACAGAAAAGCAAATGAGTCTACAGTGGACATAATCACAGCGAGAAGTCCCAGATAGAATAATCCTTTGAGCACAGGTGGAAGCAACGTTTCTGCCAGTATCGGATAGGACATCAGTGCCGGAATATCTGCATGTAAGGCTCTGGCGTACAGTCCTGTGAAGGTGGTCATAAAATCGAAGACGGCCCAGAAGCCTATCGAAATGAGGATCCCGTTTTTCGCCACCTTGCCGGTTTTTGCCCCATAACACCGTTGATGGAAGCCCGGATCGATGAGTGTCCATATAGCAATAAAAAACCATACCAGGATATACTGGACAGAATGACCACCTGTGATCGAGAGATGATTGTCCGGGAGATGCTGTTGCAGAAATTCCCACCCGCCATATTGGAATACTGTAACCATCAGGATGAGCAGAAATCCCGCAAACATCAGAGCGAATTGGAAGTAATCCGTTTTGATGACCGAGCGAAATCCGCCCAGATATACATACACGATGGAAAAGAGAGTTCCCAGCAGAATAGAAAGCAGCATGGACCAGCCGAACAGCAGGTTAATCAGCACGGCCAGCATCAGAATATACGGCGCGGGGGATACCATCAGGAATGTGAAGAGGGCTCCGAGGAGTCCGGTCTTTTTATCGAAGTACATATACAACCGATCCGGGATAGTATAGAGATTACTCTCCCGAACTTTGTCGGCCAGAAAGAAGGCGAATATTCCGGCGAAAATGTAGTAGGGGACGCCGAACACGAACCAGTTGGAGAGCCCGTACAGGTAGGAGAATTCACCGACTCCCAGAATCCCGCCGTACCAGGTAGACACCAGCGTGGCCACAAATCCCGGGAGGGTGAGTGTCCTGCTGGCCAGGAGGTAATCTTCGGTATCATCCAGCCTGGATCGCGCAAAGCGAAACCCGATGAGAAAGAGGATGAGAATATACATTCCGATGATGCCATAATCGACGGGATGGAGCGAGACAGTGATATCCTGAGAGAACATACCGTGCTAAAAATTCCTGAACAGAAGCAGTGCGCCTGAGGTAAGGGAAACCGTAATTTCCGATTCCACAGCCCGGTTGCTGACTCCCCTGCTGCCGATTTCGAGGCGCTCATTTTCCAGCGGGTACTCCAGTCCGGTTGTGGTCACCCCTTCGGCATGACCTGCCGGGAGAAGAGAGATAATCTGGCCGGGTTCAACCCGGGTGGTCAGCGAGTCCGTGATGGCATCTATGGTGGAATAATTTGTGAGCAGCTGGATCTGAAGTTTTCCGGCGTACTTCACCAGAAGATAGAGATTGGCGAGGGTTTGATCCTCACGTTTGCCGGTGGCCGCCAGAATGGTTGCGGCCGTATACCCTTTTTGGAGAGCATATTCTATTGCCTTTTCCAGATCCGTGTTTTCCTGCGAAGGAATGTGGTGGAGACTATCGGCATGAATCTGCGCACGCAGTTCATCCCGGAGTGAATCCATATCACCGATGATGACATCCGGGGTGAGATTTCTTTCCATAAGCCAGTTGGCCGCTCCATCCGTACAGACCAGCGGCCGTGCGCCTTTAATACGATTCCAGTGGTGCTGGTGTTTCGGTTGTTCACCGTTCGCAACAATCAGAATATGCTTCATAATAAAATGCGATTCATGAAATTGTTGTCTTACTGGTTTTCTTCCGGAAAAGAAATATACGAAGGCGGCACCCGTTTTGTCAGCCAGATGCCGGCATCGGACTGATAACAGGTGTACCCATCCTGGTACATCCCACGGGAATCAATGTCGAGGATAACCGGTCTCCCATGTCGTTGTCCGACAGTTGTTGCGGAATCCCGATCAACAGCGAGGTGCACGAATTGTCTGTTTTGCGGTAATAATCCCTGTTTTCGAATGGTTGGGACAAATCGGCGGGCTGTTCCGTGATAAAGTGTTGCCGGAGGTTGTTCGGGTTCGTAGCCCAGCTCCACGTTAATGGAATGCCCGTAATTCGCCCGGATATATTTCCCGTCCCTGCTCAGCGTGAAACGTTGCTTATCGCTGTGTCGGATGATCTCGTAAATATCTTTGGCACGGATGTCTTTACCGTGTTTCCGGCTGGCGGCAATCAGGGACTCTACCGACACCCAGCCGGCGTTATCCAGCTCGATTCCGATGCTCTGCGGATTGTGGCGGAGCATGTAACTGAGATATTTACTCAGTCTGGTATTCTTATTGCTCATGATCGCATAAATGTAAAGAAACAGATCCCCGAATGACACGTGCTTTTAAATATAACGGCGAATATGAGGGCAAAAAGGACGTTATTTTTTCCAGAATGTCGGAGACAGCAGAATGATGACGGTAAAGACTTCCAGTCGACCCATCAGCATAAATGAACACAGGATCCATTTCCCTGCGGTCGGAATATGGAAATAATTATCCGTGGGACCGACATCACCGAGTCCGGGACCGATATTTCCCAGAGTGGCTGCCACGGATCCGATGGCGGTATCAATATTTAATCCCAGGGCGGCCATAATGATCACCCCAACCACAAATAATCCGACAAACGCAATAAAGAGTCCCAGAATATTAGACAATGCTTCGCTGGGAACCACCGTCTCACCAATCCGCACCGGAACTACTGCGTGCGGATGAATTAACCGGACAGTTTCACTGTACAGGAATTTGAACAGCACGAAGATACGTACGACTTTCAGGCTCCCTCCGGTGGATCCGGCACAGCCCCCAACGAACATCAGAAAGAAGAGCAGCATCTGGGAGCTGAAACCCCATTGTTCATAATCGGCAGTCCCGTATCCGGTGGTGGTCAGGATGGAAATAACCTGGAACAGGGTATGCTGAAGAGCCTGTGCGATGTCATGGTATTGCACCAGAAACGTATCAATCCCCACGATGAGAAAGCCAACCGCGATTATTGAGAGAAAAAACAGGAATTCACGATTGCGAAAATAACCGGTAAAATCACCGGTGAGGAATCGATAATGGAGTGTGAAATTTGTTCCGGCCAGGATCATAAAGAACATAATCACGTAGTGGATATACATACTGTCATAGGCTCCGATGCTGGCATTGCAGGTAGAAAAGCCCCCGGTAGCCATGGTGCCGAAGGTGTGACAGAGGGCTTCAAAGAGGTTCATGCCCCCCAGCAAAAGCAGGAGGGTTTGCAGGAGTGAGATAAGCGCGTAAACAGCCCAGAGAATTTTGGCGGTTTCGGTAATTCTGGGAGTGATCTTATCGTGAGTGGGGCCGGGGACTTCCGCTCTGAACAACTGCATGCCGCCGACACCAAGATAGGGAAGAATGGCCAGCGAAAGGACGATGATACCCATGCCCCCGAGCCAGTGCGTCAGGCTCCGCCAGAACAGGAGTCCATGCGGCAGGGATTCAATATTGGTTAAGATAGTCGCTCCGGTGGTGGTGAAGCCGGACATGGTTTCAAAGAAAGCATTGGTAAAGGAGGGGATTGTCCCGGAGATGATAAAAGGGAGCGAACCGAAGAGGGAGAAGCTGATCCAGCTGAAGGTCACGATAGCAAAGCCCTCTTTTGGGCGGAGTTCATGTTCGAACCGCGAAAGGAAGAATCCTGTCAGACCACAGGCAAGCGTAATTGCGGCGGCGATGAGGAGCGCCACATAATCCTGGTCACCGTAATAGAATGAAAACGGAATAGGCAGAAGCATGGTGCCTGCCTCACATATAATGAGAAGAGACAGCACATGAATTACACTGCGAAAATACACAATATTGCGCCTTTATTTACCTAATCGGCTGGATCTGCTTCAATGAAAGAGTTTTTCCACATCTGCCCGTGCCTTCGGAAGCGTAAAGACTACCACAGTATCTCCGGGATGAATTTGAGTTTCGCCGGTGGGAAGGATAAATTCGTCTTCTCTGAGTATCGCTCCCACAATTGCAGAGCTCGGAAATCGCACATCTTTGAGTGCGTTCCGGGTGATTTTCGACTGATTGTTTACCTGGAACTCAATGATTTCCGCATCAATTTCCGGAAGGCTGGTAATAGAGGCCACCATCTGGTGTCGAATAAAGCGCTGTACTTCGTTTACGGTAATAAGCTGTTTGCTCACCACCGCATCCATTCCTATGGTAGGGGTGATAGGAAGATAATCGACATTATTTACCAGGGCTATTGTGCGTGGTACTTTCAAATGGCGCGCAACCAGGGTGGAAATGATATTCGTTTCGTCGTCGCCGGTAACCGCGGCAAACGCGTCCATATTCATGAGCCCCTCTGATGCCAGCAGGTCGATATCGGTTCCGTCGCCGTGAATGATCAGGCTATTGTGGAGTATATTGGCGATCTCTGCGGACCGGGCGGCATTACTTTCGATTATTTTTATGGAATATTCCTTACTTAATGTGCTCGCGATAAACTGGCCAACCAGGCCTCCACCAAGAATCATAATGTCGTTGATCTTGGTCTCATTTTTCCCGGTGATCTCCATCAGCTGGGGAATGTACTGGGAGTCACACACCACAAAAATTTGATCGCCCTCTTTCAAGACAGTCTTACCACCAGGGATGATTGTTTTCTGGAGCCGGTTGACTGCAACCACTCGCTGGGGTATCTGAGTATAGTCGTTGGTGAGATCCTTTAAGGGAGTACCCAGTACAGGGGAATTTTTTTCTAATCTGATCCCCAGCATCTGGCACTTGCCACCTGCGAACTCGATCACGTCCGTTGCTTCCGATTGTTTCACCAGCCGGATAACGGCGTCGGCGGTTTCTTTCTCCGGATGAATAATCAGGTCAATACCCAGTTCCTCTTTATTCAGTACGTATTCCGGATCGGTGAACTCCGGATTTCTCACCCGGGCAATGGTCACGGGCACACCCACTTTTTTCCCAATCTGGCAGGCAAGAATATTCACCTCGTCATTGTTGGTCATGGCAGCCAGAATGTCCGCATCATGGACCTGTGCCCGGTTGAGTACCTGGTAACTGGCTCCGTGCCCTTCAATAACGAGCGCATCCAGTTGCTCGGTGGCACGCTTGACGAGGAGGCTGTCACGGTCAACTATCATCGTATTATGACGTTCGACTGACAGACGCTTCACCAGATGAAATCCAATATCTCCGGCACCAACGATGAGAATATTCATATGCAAAAATATCTCAAGTTCTTATTCGAAAACAAAACAGAAAAACAATGGTGTTCTATTCTTCAGAACACGATATTCCATGAATTCAGCAGATCAACCGCGCTTCCGCAGACCTTCCTTTCAGTTACAGAGGGCAATTTTTCGAAGTCTGACGCTGAGTGTTCGGGGCCTCCGGTTAAACTGTCTTCGAAGAGTCATCTAACCGAGATCGCCGGGTTTCAGCAGGTCATATTGCGCTTGAATGATTTCCCAGGCCCGGTCCACATGCCGTTGTTCGGTACGCAAGTTTCCGATGGCCATGCGCAGCACATACTCATCATTCAATTTCGTGTGGGAAAGAAATATCTCCCGGGTCGCATTGATGGATTGCAGGAGTTGTTCGTTGAGCATATTCAGCTCTTCACGGTCATTCATTCCCTCCGGATGAGCCCGAAAACAGAGGGTGCTGAACGGGACGGGCGCCATTAAGTCAAACTCGGGGTGTGCTTCAATACGTTCCTTCACGGATTGAGCAAGGTGGAGATGGTAACGAATTCGGTCGGCGAGACCCTGCTGACCGAAGTAGCGCAACACAAACCACAGTTTTAGTGCCCGAAAACGCCGTCCCAGCTGAATTCCATAGTCCATATAATTTTCCACCTGGCTGTCTTGTGCGGTCCGCAGATATTCGGGTATCAGGCTGAACGCCTGCTTCAGAATGTCCGGTTTCCTGGTATAGAACGCACTGAAATCAATGGGTACAAACAGCCATTTATGCGGATTGACCACCACAGAATCCGCCCGACTGCATCCCGTCAGCACATGCCGCATTTCCGGTACCACAGCCGCTGCCCCGCCATACGCAGCGTCCACGTGCAGCCAGAGATTGTGACGTTCACAGACGTCGACGATTGCATTCACCGGATCGATACTGGTGGTCGAAGTGCTCCCCACTGTTGCCACAACACACAATGGCTGGCAGCCCATTTCGAGATCACGGTTGATGGCTTCAGCCAGCGCATCAGGGGACATCCGGAAGGCATCATCCGAGGGAATTGTTACCACATTCTTGCGCCCGATACCCAGGGTAATTGCCGCTTTCTCGATGGAAGAATGCGCCTGGTCGGAAGTATATAACCGCAGCTGGGGAAGATCTGCCCGGCCGGCCATGCCCAGGTCGCGAATCCGGAGATTGAGCTGTTCCCGCGCTGCAGCGATTGCGTGCATACTGCTGACAGAAGCAGTGTCGTAAACGATCCCCCAGAAGTCCTCCGGCAAGCCCAGCATCTGGCGAAGCCAGTCCAGCGATACCTGCTCCAGCTCTGTGGCGGAAGGACAGGTTTTCCATAACATGGCATTGATATTCAAAGCGGCGCTAAGAAGATCCCCGAGAATCCCTGGGCCGCTGCCGGTGATGGAAAAATACGCAAAAAAGTCAGGATGATTCCAGTGAGTGACTCCGGGCATGATTATCGATTCCAGGTCGGACAAAATATCCTCCATCCGTTCACCATGATTCGGTGCTGTCTCCGGGAGTTTTTCAGCGATGTCACCGGGTTCCACCTCCGGGAGTACCGGTGTGTGATCCAGGTTATCAAAATGATCTGCGATCCGGTCAATGAGACGATGTCCGAATTCGCGGAACTCTCTTGCCGGCATATCACCGGAGTATACCTGCGGTGCTGACATAGAAATTTCTCCGTTATTTTTTCGAAAAATATCCGCATCAGATGAATAATGAGTAAAGAGTGAGAGTATTTAAAAAACAGGTCAAAAACACAAAGTAATTGAATGAGCAACTGTTTATTAAATATATGTGATGCATCCAAAGATGTTTTCGGTTTGACAGTATGAATCCTTATTATTTCTTTGCGCCCTTTGCGATCTTTGTCCCGTCGTCACGGGATCTCTTCGAGGCGTTTTCTAAACAGACTCAAAGAGTAAAGAGAATAGAGTCCACGCTCCTCATCCCACCAGATACAGAAAGTGGAAAATAAGCAGTTTTGTTCCTATCCAGGGATGCCCGGACTCCCGCCAGATAAGGCTTCCTTCTCCTTCTTGCGGAATCAGGATGTGGGAAGCAAGGATCTGGGGCCATTTCCGACGATTTGGAGTACGCTCGTTGTTTTAGTACCAATTTGTGTGCTTTTTTATGAATCATGACTATAAACTTTACTCAGGAGATGGAATATCCGCTGATGCTGCTGACCCCA
>CAYPST010000108.1:0-14086 GCA_964413425.1 uncultured bacterium | reverse complement strand
TGCCTTCGGCATACGTGTTCACCTCCCCGAAAACGGCGTCGGGACGTTCCGCACCCAGTCGGTGAAAACACACATTTTCTAAGTCGGGGTTTTCCCGAAGTACAGCGATACTTTGCTGTCCCAGAGGGACCCCAGTGGGGCACACGTATCGCTCAACTTAGGCAGAAGTCAGGTTCAGCATGTTGTCTCGGACGCTTGTTTTCCAAATACTTTCCTAAATGGTTTCAACCGAAGGCCTTCTCCCCGAAATGAGCTCCCGGAAAATGCCACCAATTTTCACATAGCATATTGTGGCTTGAGTTACTAATTTAAAATCACATCATAATTTCGATTAGTGAGTGCCGGATAATAATGTGAATTTAGTCATTGAGTGCTGCATTTACGGCAATGTGGGGCAAATAATGGTCGTAATGTGGGTTGCGATGAAGAGAATCAGGATAATTCTATGATGAAGATATTTCTTGTTGGTCGCCCTTCAGGACAGATAATCCCGAACCTGTTCCAATGGAAATATTTCGCAGCGATATCCGGGTGCCTCCTTTTTTTGCTTCTCCCGAATTTGCGTTCTTCGCAGGAGAGGGATGACGCGCAACCATTGCTGGGTAAATTGGAGACATACGCCGAAGCACAGTTCGATTCGGTGATGATGTTCGGGTTGATAGGCGCTTACATAAACAATACCACGGGGGGAGAATCGGAATGCCTTATGAGGTCAGGCATGGATCGGGAAGAGGTGGAACGGATGATGATGGAGCAATTCAACAACAATTTTACCGGTATCCCCTATCAGGAAATGGCCGATGAGGCGCTGGCATCTCTTATGGAAAGCAGCGATCCGCAACGGGCGGCTGTTGGGTTTATCATCGCGCATATTGATATTCAACCGGTTAATATCGATCTGGAAGGTATTGGAGATTATTTCGTCTATCAGATAACATTACAGTCGGGAAATCTTGCCGCATATATCATCTGGGAGAACAGTATGGCCACCGTCTGTTCGAAACGATATATAAAGGCCAGAGTACAGAGTGACCTGCGGCATCTGATGGATAAGCTGGCTATTGACTTTTTTAAGAGCAGAGGCGAGTTGTAAGACTGCAGGAAAATTGGATAAACACAGATATGAAAATAGGAAAGAGGCCCCCCACCACGCCTAACCGGGTACATCTCGAAGAGTTCCCTTCGGGATAGGGACATAAGGACATGGAGGTGATAGGTGGTCGGTATCGAGCATTGTACAATCTTGGTCAAAAATTCACTGCCTATGCAAGCGTACTTATCCTGTATGCGTGCATCCTTATGCACTTATATACTTTGGATGTGGGTCGGGAGAGGATCTGTGATCCTCTCCCGACATATCGCCGATAGATCGGGACAGGCGGGGAAGGCTGTTGTTTTTGTGTGCTATTTATTTGAATTATTCAAGTTAACACACCAACGGTTCTCAGCCGGAATTCGCGGGAGGAATAGTCTATGAGAAGATACCTGATGTGTATTTTGCTTGGATTGATCGGCTTCGGTATAGCCGGCGCGCAGGCCGTGTTTGCTGGTCAGTCGGGAAGAGTCGTGGAAGGTTTACAGATGGAAAGTGCGCTGCTGGCTGAGGAAGTGGATTACGCCATTTATTTACCGCCCGGGTATGATGATTCAGATCGAGAGTATCCGGTGGTCTATTTGTTGCACGGGTACACCGATGAAGAATGGGCCTGGATTCAGTTCGGTGAGGTGCAGCTGGCGTCTGACCGGGCAATAGCCGACCGGACAATTCCGCCCATGATTATCGTCATGCCGGACGGCGGCGTTACATGGTATATTAACGACCATAACAATGATTATCCGTACGAAGATATGTTCATTCAGGAGTTTATTCCCTTCATCGAAAAGACCTATCGGATTCGACCGCAGAAAGAATTTCGCGGGATCTCGGGTTTATCCATGGGTGGGTACGGCGCATTGATGTACTCCATGCGGTATCATCACCTGTTCGCCGCCTGTGCAGCTTTCAGTGCCGGGGTTATGACCGAGGAAGAAGTGCGAAACATGCCTCAACAGCAATATGATCGAATGTTTGGCCGCCTGTTCGGAGCGGGATTGTCGGGAGACGCCCGGCTGACTGACCATTATAAAGACCACAGTCCGATTCATCTTGCGGAAACGATGCCGGCGGACAGTTTGAAGCAGGTTCGATACTACCTGGACTGTGGTGACGATGATTTTCTTTATCGGGGCAATTCCGCCCTGCATGTGGTGCTCCGGAACAGAGAAATCCCGCATGAATATCGGGTCAGAGACGGCTCACACAGCTGGATTTACTGGCGCACCGGCATCGTTGACGGCCTGGCATTTATCGGCAGAAGTTTCCAGAGATGAGTGCGTTGAGACCGAACGCCCCAAAGGATTAGCACACGGATATGAACGGGAAAAGGGCCCACACCTTGCCCCGCCGGGTACATAAGGAAATAGGGTACATAAGATCCGGAGGCGGCTGCTTTTTCGCTTGCCAGAATGAGCGTGCGTGATCCCCTGATATTACACTACCACTGCTCTCCTGCCCGGAAACCTATGTACTTATGCATCTTATGTACCCGTTTTAATACGCTCATATAATGGAAAAACTGTAAGGTAGGTATACTTCGTTTCTTCGCAGCCGGTCACTTCGGTTCTGAGGTTAATTGCATAGTCACCACCTGTTTGTGCGCTCGGTCGATGCCGTAGAGCACTCCCGGTTCGCTGCGATCCCAGGCGATTCCCTGGCCGGGCACAGGGACGGGGAGGATGTCCAGCAGCCTGAGCGTGGAACCTGCTTCCGGCAGGGCGAGCACATATATTTCCTTCCGGTCGTGGCCGGTGCAATACAGCCTGTCATCCGGGCCCCAGGATCCCCCGGAGATACTCATGGGAAGTGCGCGCCGGATGACTGAATCCGGGAAAACCCAGCTCTCCAGCCACTGCCAGTTGTCATTGAACTTTACCAGTGAGGTCCAATACGAGTTACCGTAGGCTTCCCGGCTTCTCCCGAAGACCCGGTTGTAGTTCGCAAAGACCGCCCACCAGTAGCCGTTATGCCGATCAATCCAGGTGCATGATCCCCGGTGAATGCCGAAACTGTGTGCGCCTGTATGTTCCAGTGTTTCTGCATCCCACAGCTCCACCGAACTGGTCATGGGCACGCCGGGATAATTCGAATGAGCGCACACCAGGGTGTCGTTACTAATCACCCCGCTGTCCAGATGAATAATCGGTCCGGAAGCCGCGCCTTCCCAGCGATCCACTTGCGTCCCGGTGGCCTTTTCGTATTTTCCGATGGTACGATTGGAGATTGCGTAAAAATGTTGGGAATCGACAGCAACACCCTGATGGGCTTCCACTGCATCAAACCGGGCGATTTCCCGGAAGTGACGGACCGGATTATCCGGTGGCTGTCCAGCGGAATATTCCGGTGCCGCGGCCGGTATCAAAACAGCCATGATAATGAAATATCGTACGATTGGCATTTCTACTCATCCTTGTAATAGAACTCAGGTTTCTGTGAGAACGTTTCCGACAATCCATTGATGGAACAACTTCGGGGGAACCTGATTCGGCGTTTATGTCCTGTTCACCGGTACATCACATAGTTCCGGCTGGAAGGAAAGCAGGGTCCAGGCAGATTGCTGACAACCTTCCCTGATCATCAGGCCGGAATCCCGGGGAAACAGAACGTTCTTTTCCCAGCGATACAGGTGCCCGCGGGAAGAGAAGAGTCCTGCTGCAATGATCCTATTCATCCTTCTGGATTTGCTGCGTAATTTCTCCGGTCTCCGGATCCTTCAGGATCAGTTTCACCTTCCCGTCCGGCATGCGTTCCCGTTTCACTAACACTTTGCCTTCGAATTCGCCGCGGTCTGCCCGGATTTTTTCCACACCGGTGGCACCGCGCCATTCGTCGATGTCAATCGGTTCCCATTGTCCGGACTCCGCCGACCGATAGCAGGCATCCATAATGGCATTCACAATGTAGCCGTCGTAAAAGGTTTCCCGGGGTTCCGAGCCGGTATCCATCGCCTCGAACATATCGGTAAACATCTCCGTATACCCCAGCGCTGCCAGCTCATCTCCCACCGGGAACAGCCAGCCACTTTCACTTTCCGCCTTTTCGGCGACATACCCGCCGCTCTCTCCGCTGGTAAACATCTCGTAACCTGTCCGCAGGAAATGATTCAACCAGATGGTGCCCTCCGTACCGGAAACTTCGTCCCGCAGGTCCATGCCGCCGCGGAATCCCCAGCTCACTTCAAACTGACCGATGGCACCGTTTTCATATCGCACCATTCCGATACCGTGGTCTTCCGCCTCGATGGGATGAACCAGTGTATCGGACCAGCACATGGCTTCCACCGGCCGGATATCTTTGCCGATAAAGTTCCGGGCGATTTCGATGCAGTGACAGCCCATATCCACAATAGCACCGCCGCCCGCCTTCTCCAGATCCCAGAACCAGTCGCTGTGCGGACCGGCATGGGTTTCCCGGGAACGTACCCACATGACCTGTCCCAATGCACCGTTCCGCACAGATTGCAACGATTTGAGTGTTTTCGGCGTGTACACCAGATCCTCCAGATACCCCTGGAACACTCCGGCTTCCTCCACCGTGTGCAGGATTCCCCGGGCTTCTTCCGCGTTCCGGGCCAGAGGTTTGGTACAGAGAATGGCTTTCCCGGCCCTCGCCGCCAGCGTCACAGCTTCCTTGTGCAGATGGTTTGGCAATCCGACCACCACCACATCGGTCTCCGGATGTTCCACGGCTTCCCGGATGTCTGTGGTCCAGTGTGGGATATCCCATTCTGCAGCGAAATCCTTTGCGTGCTCTTCCGTCCGGGAGCAGACCATTCGGACCCGATCCTGCCGCCGCTGGCCGTGCAGGGTCAGGGTATAGAACATCCCGATGAGACCGGTGCCTAATAACGTAATGTTGTGTGAGCTGCTCATTTCAAATCCTCTCTGATTTAAAAATTAGAATGTTTGGGTGCATCCTGTATATTCTGTTGAGAGTGTTTAGGAAACAGTAAGTCTCTGCAAACTGTTGCGCCCGGCTTCCATGGATGATATGGAGAACATAGTTCCCACATATTTTTCGGGATCCAGGAGACAATTATTCATTGGTTCTTTGTCCCGTCGTCACGGGATCTCTTTGCCAAAGGCCTCGAAGAGACTCCCCCAACGGGATCCCTTGTGGGACTTCGGAGCATCCCTTCGGGGCGAGGCGTTTTCTAAAGAAACTCATTCTGTTACATAATATCTCTGTGTAGTGAAATTGAATACTCAAATACTATGTTAATCTGGATGTGCGAGAAAATCAATATGTGAACCCGACACCAGCCTCCCTCATTTTTCCAGGGAGGAGGCAGATCTGCCGGAACGGTAAAAGGCTGATTCCACGGGATAAATTCTGGTAATTGCGTTATTTTAGAGACAGGTAAAATTGCTAACACAATGCGAGGATGGTGATGGAAGATATTACCATTTTGAAAGATGAAGAAATACGGGAAGTTTTAGGGTTGGTTTATCAGCGGTGGCTCCTGCAAAAGCAGTCCTCGGATGAGCCCTTTCAATTCGAATCAGTGCTGGAGCGAGTATTGAATGACGCCGAATTGCTGCAGAGAATTATGTTGGGATGATAACGGGGGCATTTTTTAGACAGGACAGGTATTGAATTACGGGTGAGGCCAGGTGCAGTATTCCTGCTCGCCTGCGTATCTTCCCGCTGTTGTTCCGAAGTTGCCAGGTACCTGTATCGTATTGGCCGAAATGGATTCAGAGCTGGTTAACTACCAATTGTCCATAGAATTCGTTCTTATTCTTCCGGGTTCTCAGATTACCTCCGACTAAACAGGGAGAGTGTTACGGTACCCGAAACTGCTTTGTAACCTCGTCTCTTATTTTTCGGAGGCATACATCCATTGAGGGGAAATTTTCTGTCTCAGAAGCATGGTATACTGCTCTGTGGCAGGCCATTGATTGTTACATGTGTTGAATCATACAAAAAAAGGAGAATCTCATGTTCTGGCATACACTGGAAAAGTACCGGGATGAAGGGCTGCTGATCCTGCGTATAGGCTTTGGAATCGGTTTTCTGGTGTTCCACGGATGGCGCAAACTTATGGGGGGACCGGAAGCCTGGGCGAATTACGGGGATGTCATGGAATATATCGGCATCGGTTTCTGGCATACCTTTTTCGGATTCATGGCTGCATTCTCCGAGTCCGTCGGTGGAGTCTTAGTTGCATTGGGCCTGTTCTTTCGCCCGGCGGCCATTCTGCTCTGCATCACTATGGTTATGGCGTCGGTTTCGCACATCGCTTCCGGACGTGGGAGTCCTGGAAACGCGTTGAAAAACGCCTCCCTTTTTCTGAGCCTCCTGTTCATCGGTCCTGGCAAATACAGCCTGGATGAATTGATCCGGCGGAAACGGCAGCCGGAGAGTGAATAGCTGAATTCCGTCGCGGACACTTCGAGTGTCCGCGACGGTGATTCTCAGGTCGTTCAAGCTCCTGCTGGTTTCTGTTGGAGATAACAAAGGTAGCCCTCCCGGTGAGGATTGATGGGAGTTGATTCTCAGAGAAGAACTTCCATCCGGGAGTAGGACAGGCGCTCTTCACTGCCTCCTGGCCAGTTCACTTTCGTACCTGCGTCCCAGTGATTCTGCATGCTGCTGAACCCATGTGGTAAACCGGATGGTCCCGGTCGGCGGAGATTCGACGTACAGCAGATTTTCCATCAGCCCGCGTATTTCATCTCGGGTGAGGATGACATCACCAACCAGATATCCGAATAGTTGAGCAGTGAGATATCCCAGCCAGGGAGGGACGGAGATCAGGGGACGGGGAGTCCCGATAGCGTCCCCGATTGTTTTGACCAGCTCACGAACGGTGAATGTCTCGGGGCCCACCGCATCGACGACGCTGTTTTCTTTTTTGTACCCCTGGCGGATTGCCAGCCGGGCGAGATCGTCCACATAAATGGGGCAGAGCCGATATCTCCCCTTGCCAAAGATCCCAAACACCGGAAAATGCCGGAGCAGCCAGGCAATGTTATTTATCAGAATACTGCTTCCTCCGAATAACAGTGCCGGACGGAGGATTGAACAGAGCGTTATTTTTATTTACATTGCCGGGTAAATCCCTAATAAAATTTTTCCAACCCATTATAGGAGAAGAATCCGGACGAGGACGATGTTTGGCAATCCGTTCACCGAGTTTGTAGTCGTATTGACATTTTTTGTCTATCTGGCACGACTGACGACCGGGCCGGGTGATTTCTACGGATATGAATTGAAATATGCAAACCATTATGATTCCCGAATCGATCTGCAGCATTTCGAATTCCGCCATCCGGAGATGTGGAAGTTCACCCCACAGCAGGGGGATTCCGGATTTGTGGAATTCAGCTGGATGCCCGTATCCAGGCGGGCATTTTATTTCCCCGAGAATATCGGATTACTCTCGGGAATGTTGTTTAGCGATTTCATAATGGAGTTGGATTATAAACCGGTATTCCAGGGAGAGAATGGCGGGGATGTCTGCATCGTCTTCAACTTTCAAAACCCGGAACAATATTATTATCTGCACCTCGCATCGGATGATGGGGCGTACACACACGATATCTTCCTGGTGGATCGGGGAAACCGCATTCCGATATCCAGAATGAGTACAGACGGTATCCAGTGGCAGACACGGCAATGGAACCGAATACGGCTGGAACGAAGCCTGACCTTCGGAACCATCTATGTATATGTCAATGATATGAAAAATCCCATCATGATGGCGGAAGATAATACATATGGCCACGGATTCATTGGATTCGGTGCCTTCCAGAATCCCGGGAAGATTGATAATCTGGAAATACGGGCTCCACGTATGATGCGCACTCAGATGTCCTTCTTCCGGACGAAGACTGCCGGAGAGTAATTCTTCCACGGATGGGCAAGGCTCTTCAACCTCTGCTTATATCCCCTATCCGCGTGGCTCGCCTTGTGGATGGCATACGCCTGCAATGTCCCATAGTTCAATAAATCTGTTGCTGAAATTTACCCTGGTTAGATAGCATCCCTATCGACATTGAACGGGTGTCCCGGGGGATGACGGTTTCTAATTCGACAGGTAAAAGTGATCAACAAATTCCAGAGCCGGGTGTAAGATGTGATCCGGGATTGACAGAATTATCCGGAAAGAGGCATTTTTATTGGAGAACCGAGGGGGCATAATAGCTTAAGATGAACCCCACCAGGAAAGCGATGATGCCGCCTATAGTCACCAGCAGGTAATTCAGGATGGTCTGTTTCCATTCCATAGCTGGCTCCTTTCCAGTGTTGATTTGACTATCCATGATTAATTCCTCATTCTCTCATTCTTCCAATGGAAGAAGACTCAAGAAATGTGCCAACGAAGTATGGTAATGCATGAACTGTCTGGTTTTCAGGGACTTATAAGAGGCCATTGATGGGGGATCAGTTTCATTCTCGACCATATTGTCGAATACACTGCTGAAATCGTCGAAACCGGGAAAAAGGCAAAATTTTAAAATCGCAAAACCTCAAAACTGCAAAAAGCCCATCCCCTCTCCTCCTGAATGAGCCACAGATTACACAGATTTTTACAGAGAAAGCAAGGTCCCGGGAATGGAATGGGTATGTGGAGCGATGTGAGCAGTAAGTTGCTCCTCGGTGAATCTCAGAAGATCTGAGCGCTGACAGTCCCGACGCTTCGGGATTGTCAGCGCGGGAACATTTTGTGGTTATCGAAAGACCTCATGGTGTGTTATTCCCGCCGGGCGATGCGGCAGCCAAATACCCCTCCTGCGGTATTGTCCGGATGCGCCTGAAATCGTATGGGGACCTGCTCCTTGTCCCGAACTAATTGTTCGGGAATGGGATAGATTACCTGAAAAAACTCTCCGGGGTGGGTGTTGTCCAGGGATTGGGTGGCGATCTTTTGTCCGTCCACCAGGATGTCGAACGTTCGTGAACCGCTGTCGGAACCCCAGTAGGTAACCACCAGATCCACCGGAGTGTCCGGTTCGACGGTCAGATTGTAGGTGAAGTAGCCTCCGTCCCAGGCATGGCGAAATTGCCTGCCCTGAAAACGTCCGGATGAGGTCTGCTCCCCGGCAAACCCGTGAGCCGCTTCCGATTGGTTCCGGCCAATCTCTACCAGGTCGATGGTGCGCCGGTTCAATGCTTCCCGTCGCTCTGTTTCGGCCCGGTGCTCTTCGACCTCCCTGTTCCATTCGGTCCGGGAGAAGGTATCCACATACACGGTGTATTTTTGATCAGCGATAGCGTAGAACGGCATGAGCCGGATCTCGGTGTTCAGGACGTCTTTCCCGGCGAACACTCTGCCGATCTCCGGAGATTGGAATTCCAAAGAAGCTTTCTTCACCGGGGTGAATAATTCTGTCAGTGATGATGGTTGCCCGAGGAGGTGTGGCAGGGGATTGTCGCCCATCAGATTCGCCGCCAGAAGGATCGGACCGTACAGGAAGGCGATCCGATTGGATTTGTCCGGCATCGATTCAATCCGGAGGTGCATGGGCAGCCGGATCTCCACCCGGTCACCGCTCTCCCAGGTGCGGGAAAGTGCAATGTAGGTGGATGGTGTTGATGAGACCGCAGCGGTCTCACCGTTCACGGAGATGGTTACCTGCCGGCTCCAGAAGGGATGCCGGAGTTTCAAGGTGGTTTCGGTGGGTTCCTGGCAGTCCAGAGTGAGACGGCTCACGGTTTCCTCCGGGAAATCGGTTTCCTGCCGGATGGTCATGCCCTGCTCGTCCCACCGAAGGTCCGAGGCGATGAAGAGGTTGACGTACAGGGTATTATCCCGATGGTAATAGATACTTTCCCCATATTTGGTGTGATTTTCCATACCGGTTCCCACGCAGCACCAGAAGGAGTTGAACGGCGTTGAAAAGTCTTTTCTGGCGGGCATTTCCAGGTATCCCTTGTACTTCATCATGCCGGTTTCCGGGTGCTGACTGGCCAGGATATGGTTATACAGTGCCCGTTCGTAGTAATCCATATATTCGGCGGACGGCTCCCAGGCAAACATATGCCTGGTGAGTTTGAGCATATTGTAGGTATTACAGGTTTCCGTAGTGGCGTGCAGCCGGTAAGCCCGCTGATCCGGTGGCCCGAAATATTCCCCGGCACTGTTTCCCCCGTTCACGTAAGTGTGGTGATGTACCACCCGATCCCAGAAGAACGAAGCGGCTGTTTCGTAACGGTCCTTCCCTGTGAGTTCGTACAGCCGGGCCAGCCCGATTAACTTGGGGATCTGGGTGTTGGCATGGAGACCCGGAAGGATATCCCGTTGTTCACTGAGGGGATCCAGTACGGCCTGATGATAAAATTGTTGCGCAAGGGTCAGGTAGGATTCCTTCCCGGTCAGGGCATAGAGATCGGCCAGCACTTCGTTCATGCCGCCGTGTTCGGTCGCCAGCATTTCCTGCCACTGTTCCTCGGTAAGATTCCGGGTGGTTCGGACGGCCCAATCGGCCAGGGTTGT
This sequence comes from uncultured bacterium, assembly GCA_964413425.1. Lineage (GTDB taxonomy): Bacteria > Fidelibacterota > JAANXI01 > JAANXI01 > JAANXI01 > DATFLS01. Next base: position 3,548 of record CAYPST010000108.1, on the reverse strand, counting down.
CAGCACTTCCAGAGCCTGTTGGTTGTCGCAGTGGATGTAGGCATCGCGAAGGCCGGCCATCACTTTGTGCAGCGTATACCAGGGCACCCAGATCCCGTTCAGATTAAACGGCTCCGACCGGATTTCACCCCGGGCGATGTCGGCGAAAGCCTGTTTCCCACCCGGGAACGCCGCCAGGTAGCCGTTTCCGTTCGCCTTCTGACAGGCGGCGAGTTCCTTCACAATATATCCGGCCCGTTCTCTGAACCGGGGATCACCGGTGGCGGCATATACCATGGAGACCGCAGACAGATGATGACCCAGGCTGTGGCCGGCAATAGTCTGAGATTCCCAGCCGCCGTACACTTCTCCTTTTGGGTTCAGTCCGGCTTCCCTGCGAAACCAGGACAACAGCCGGTCCGGATCGAGACGAAGCAAATACTCCATGTCGCGCTGCTGCGCTTCCTTGAACGGTCCGTCCAGCAGCCGGACGTGAGAAAGCGGAAACACCCGGGCTGTGACAGGGACTTGTTCTTCGACTATCTGGTGAGATATCGGGAATGTCGGTGTCACTGCCTGGAGAGCTGGGGCTGTGACGAAGGCCAGTACCAGCAGGCTCAGGAGAGTTCGACCTCGATACTTTAAGAAGAATGATTGCATTGTCCTTGCTCCTTCCTCATTAGGACGCAGACACAAAAAAATGTAATCACTGAGTGTGTTTAGAAAACAGGGGCCCGAGACAACATGCCGAACCTAACTTATGGTTATTATGCATAGAACATGCTCGTAAAATTTATTACGGTATATGATCGGCATATTTGATTTTTTCTGTGCGCTCTCCGCGGCCTTTGTCCCTTCGGGGCGAGGCGTTTTCTAGATAGACTCAACCACTGAGAAATATTCAGGCATAATTTTTCAATTCCTGCAAAAAGTTATGGTGGAAAGGGTCACTATTGCAAGGGATAGTTGCGGAGATTAGGGAGGTTCTCTAACGTTTTCCACAGAGAAAGGGCCCTTCCGGAGGGCTGATTGGCCATGCTCTGGGGGCTTGGTGGAGTGGGTTTGGCCCCGTATACGGGGCCGGATGTTTCTAGCAAGAGGCAACCCACAACCCCCGCCGCTCCAGCCTGCCCGGCCCCAGACGGAAGGAGCGGAACGTTCAACTGCGGTAAGTTAATAGTCATATTAAGATATAAAGGCGAGACAGCAAGTCGGTAAAAAGCCCGGGATCCTTGAATATTTGACAAAGGTGAGAGCAATTGCACTCAGATGGATTAGACAGGGCCCAATACTGCGCCCCACCGGGTACATAAGGGAATAGGGTGCATAAAGGCGGGAAGCGGTCGGTCTATTCCGCTGCCGGTGACTGCACGAATGTGGCGTATCCTGGTGGTGAGAGTTCCCGGAGACCCGCGCTATTCGAGTGCCAGCGTCCTGTTATAGATGAAATCGAAGGTGAACGATTTCTTTTTGGTCTTGGTCTCAATGTACTTGGCCACTTTCTCCAGACGCTGCGGGATGGCCATAATCCGATCCTGGGCTTTGCATCCTGCTTCATTCAGTCCGGTCATCACCTCGATGTTCCAGAAATCGATGGCCTCCTCGACAATGCGTTTGTACTCCCAGGGGCCATAAATACCGGTGCGACGGATGATCTCCGCCATTTGCTTGAAATGGGGCATGCTGATACCCGGCATCTCTATGCTGGGGAGAATGGAGACAGCGGATTGCAACGCCCGGTTGGGATCTATCTCCAGGACTTTCTTAAATATCTGGCGGTAAAAGGTGTAATGCCTGGCTTCATCTGCTGCCACGTTTTTCAGGATGCCATCTAGTACTGGCTCTTCCGCTCCCGCCAGTTTGCCAGTGTTCCGGTGAGAGATTTGAGTGGCACGCTCCTGCAGGGTGGTATAGACAAATACTCGGTAGGGGTCACTGTCCCATTCCGGATCAAATCCGGCTTCCTGGTAAGCAAACTGCATTTCTTCCACTTCCCGGAAGTTGAATACCCTGGCATCTCTGGCATAATCGCGAATTACCGCTCCGTGCCGGTCTTCTTCGGCCGTCCATAAAAAATTCCACTTGCTCCAGCTACTGTCATCACCCAGGTACCTGGAAAGTAACCGGTGAAAATGCGGCAGCCCTTCCTCGGTCAGGAGGTTGACCACCAGTGACACCCGGGTGGCGTCCGACAGTCCTCTGGCCCGCTCTCGCAACTTGGAGAGCAGGTTCTGTTCCCCATCCGGGGTCTGTTCATCGGCCGGTAAGAAGTCGTTGGGATACCAGAGCCGGCGCTTTTCAACATGACGCGTCATCAGTTGGTCCACATCAGGCTCCAACTTCTGCAAGACTTCACTCTTGTGGCGGGTTGCCTGTTCTGTATGGTGCTGCTTTGAATGTATTTCCATTGAATTTATCCCGATTATGCGTGAGTATTGACATCGCCGGGCGGAACGATCCGTTGCATTGATCCGTTCCGCCCTCTCTGCTGTTCAGCTCATACAATAAGAGCGCTTTACCGCTGGTCAGCCGCCGAGTTCTTCCGGAGTATTTATCGAGTAAAGCTGCTCTCAGGCTAAGTTAAATGAGAGAGCACTGAATAATGTTCCTGTATTTTCTGGTATGGTACTGGCAACCGTCGTCTGTGAAAGAGTCCCCGACTGACATGCTTCTAAAGTAATCGGTCGTAAACGACAGTTTCCGGGTTATTCCGGCGTGCGCCTGTTCCTGGAGACCGAAGCCGAAGTGGGTCTCGTCGCAGCCACGCAATAGTAAGCAGTGCCGATTGATCGGTTGACATCTGACCCTTTGTAAGGTAGACTATTATTGTAAAGCATAATGATTACTTCTTACATGCGAGAGACCACAATGAAAAACGAATCAACAATCAGCACCAAAGGACAGGTGACCATCCCGGCCAAATTTCGCAAAGAATTAGGATTAGAACCGCAGGATAAAATCCGGTTCGAGCGAGAGGGGGGAAACGTTAGTTATCAGACCTATTCGCAAGCAGGATCTGTTGGATTTGTATCAGTCGGTTCCGTCTTCTGAGGAAAAGAAAGATCTCCACGAAATCCGGCAGTCTGTTCAGAAAGCTATAGGCCAGCAGGCTGCCCGCGAAGGCCGATGACGACCCTATTTGTTAACACAAGTGTTTTTCTGCGGTTTCTGACGGACGACCATCCCAAACAAGCACAGAAAGCCCGGGATTTCCTAGAGGCGGCGATAGAGGCCCCCGAAACCACCTGGGTAACCTCTGATGCGGTGGTGATGGAGATGGTCTATACGCTCCGGAGTTTTTATGGCAGGTCTCAGTCAGAAACCGAGAAGAAGGTGATGCCAATTCTGAAGTTTTGTCCTACGGTCTCACCAGTGACTGACTTTGATTGGCAAGCTGTCTTCCGGGGGGAACGAGAGAAAAACGTCGACTTCATTGATGCCCTTAACTACCACCCAAATTGAGCGATTTATTTCCATAAATCGCTCAATCGACAAAGAAAATGTTCGAAGAATGCCTTCGGCATACGTGTTCACCTCCCCGAAAACGGCGTCGGGACGTTCCGCACCCA
>CAYPST010000107.1:0-14209 GCA_964413425.1 uncultured bacterium | reverse complement strand
AAGGGACTCCTTCGGAGGATCCCGTTGGGGGAGTCTCTTCGAGGCCTTTGGCAAAAAGATCCCGTGACGACGGGATAAAGACAATTGAACATATCTCTGCCACTATCCCGTCATACATTTGACGTCTGTCTCATATGCATAATAACCAGAGGTCAGGTTCAGCATGTTGTATCGGACGCTTGTTTTCCAAATACTCTCATATATGGGATGGTTGTCTGAAATTTCGGGAGCATTTCTCCGGTCACGTGGACCAGTATGCACAATACCGGCCGGGCTGTCCGGAGGAATTGTTTGATTACCTGGCCTCAATTGCTCCTGCGCGTGAACTGGCTTGGGACAGTGGACCCGGAAACCCACAGCTCTTGCCACAAAGATTCACCTGCATTGCTGCTAACGGTAGTTTATCGGTCCACACTCCGGTTCTTAGACCGACGGGAAGGAACTCATGAAGAGTTTGCGGTTTCTTCCGATAAGATAGATTGCAGACTAATACGCCGAAACCGGATAATTATATTGAATCGATTACTGAGAAATCAGGCTGTTGAGGTATAGATCTGTTAGGTGGGGTGCCAGAAAAGACCGCTGAGATACTATGAAACGATCCAAGACTCCGGTTCCTGTACCCCATCGACTTACCACTCAATTCTTTCATGCGGTTATGGATGTAGCCGTAGAATTCGGCGGCGCAGAACTGAAGGAAAAGTTCAATCAGGCAAGACGAAGTCGGGAACGATATATCCGTGAACAGTGGCAGGCCGACCAGGATAAGACTGACAATGTCCTTTTCCGGGAGCTCGATTATGATCATCTGTTAATGCTGTTGCGGACTCATCTAACTGACTCGGAACAGGAATTAATTGAATCACATATTGCAATTGTTAAAATCTGTTTCGGAATCGGGGAATACAGGAGAGCCGAAGAGCTGATTGAGTACCTGAAAGCTGCCATCGACAAAGATCAGGTTGCCAAACGCTCGGAAGTGTTCATGCTGGAAGGGAAACTTTGCTTTCTCATGAATAAGTGGGACAGAAGCAAATTCGCCTATAATAAGGCGCTCCAACTGTTCCGGAAAACCGGAGAGCTGGATGGTCTGTTCAGTGCCAACAATAATTTGGGGGTATTGTTTCAGGAAACCTGGGAAGTCGAGAAGGGAAAACGACACTTCCGGGAGGCGCTTCATGTGATTGCTCAGATGGGGAAGGACTGGCCCGGTGTCAATAAACATCGCCTATTCGTTGAAATGAATCTTGCAATAATACAGGCTATCCAGGAAAAAGGGAGGCGGCTGTTGAGGCGTTTTCAAGTATTCTGCGGGAAAGAGAATACATGGATGCAGAGTCCTGTATTGGCTTGCTTGTGAACTTGGCTATGACATACAGAGATCTTGCCAGACACACCCAGGCCGAAAAACTACTGTATGAAGCCAGAGAGTTGGCGCAAAAAGAAAACAACCGTCGGCTGATAGGTCTCGCTGCGGTGGCCCTGGCCGAGGTGAAAGTCCGGACCTCTCAATTGGAGGAGGCCGAACGGGAATTATGGGAAGCCTTCAAAGTTTTCTCTCTGCTGTATGATCGCATCGCTGTCGCTGAAACCTATCGGGTTTTTGGTATGCTAACACGTGAGCGGCAACTGTACGATCTTTCCAGATCTCAGTATCTGGTAAGCATCGATATTAATACGGAATACGGCAATCGCCTGAGCCTGATGGAAACCTATTATGAACTCAGCATATTAGAGAAAATACAGAATAATGGTGACGCTCGATTACGCTATCTGCAGAAGGCGTTGGAGTATGCAGAATTTATGAATGCAGGTCCGAGAATTTCGCTTCTCCGGCAGGAATTGGAAGGCATAACTTGAGCGGAGGAAATCCTGATGTTTTCGGAGGCATATGCCTTCCGGAATTACCATAACAGAGTGGTGTGATTTTTTCGGCGCATGGTCTGGCAATCAATAGAGACAATGGACAATTAAGTATTTCATATGCTCTCAGCAACTATCGCAGTGGACATCGAATCAAGACGAATCATCCGGGCGGAGGATGAGCACCGGCTGCTCCGGAACGGACCCGGTACGGAGTTGCAGAGCCTTGATGACTTGTTTGCAGTGGATTCCAGGGATGAAAAGCTCACCATCCTTCTCTCCCGGTTGTCAGGAGAGCAGGAGATATGCCCCCTCGTGTTACGATATACCAAGGATTCGAAAGCCTTCGATGCGTTCATTGCTTATCCGGAGATGTCTTCATCCCCAGACAATGGGGATCTTTTACTGCATCTCTATCCGGTGAATACTCGATCGGGACTTCGTTCCGGGACGAACAAATCACTTCCCAGGGAGACATTTGACGGAATCACTGATTTTATGCTCATTTGTTCTCCGGACTATACAATACGCCAGGCAAATCAGGCTGCCGAGGCCGTGTTTGGAACCGGACGCCAGTTGGCGGGACAGAAATGCTATGAAATTCTCCGTGGAAAACCTGATCCCTGCAAAGATTGCCCTTTGCCATATACTCTCAGTCACAATAAGGTACTACCCCTGGAATACTATGATGCGGAAATCGGGGAATTTATGGAAGCCCGAACCTATCCCATTGCGGATGATCAGGAGTTATACGGCGGATTCACCCTGGTGAACCGGGTGGTCTCCTATCGGCGGGAAAAGGATTCGGAAATTACCCAGGCAAAGAAGTTGGAAGCATTGGGAAGAATGGCTTCCGGTATTGCCCATGATTTCAATAATATTTTGAGTATTATCACCGGATATCTGGAAATGCTGAAATTGAAACCGGAGAAGGTCCCACTATCCAAAGCCATCGAATTAATGGCAGGAGCAGCCTCGGATGGGATTAACATGATACAACGATTGCAAGATTTTACCCGGCAACCGGGTGACGTTAAACCCGAAAAAGCCACCACCATTCAGGTTGCTTCATTCATGGAAGAGGTAGTAGAATTCGTAGACACCAGGATTCAGCAAGTTCTCGAGGAACAAGGCTTTCGCATCGCGGTGGATGTGCAAATAGATCCCGCAACGTATATTATCGGAGATGAAGCCATGCTTCGCAGCGCCTTTCTGAATCTCCTGATCAATGCTGTTGAGGCGATGACTATGGGGGGCGTCATTAACATCTGGAGTTTTACAGAGGGAGAAGTGGTAACGATTTACATCTCGGACACCGGGAAGGGTATGACCAAAAAGGTGATGGAACAGATCTTCGATCCGTTTTTTACAACCAAAGGTTCCCGCGGGAATGGAATGGGGCTGGCGGAGGTCTACGGGATCATCAATCAGCATAAGGGATCCATCGAGGTGGAGAGTACACCCGGGGAAGGAACCACTTTCCAGATTCAACTGCCGTGTCTGGCAGATGATACCGTTTAATCGCCGATATAAACAGCATTACCAGATTGTGAAATTACTGATATAACAGAACAGTCTTCCCTCCGAGCCGGGTGCCAGAGCTCAATCCGGGGCAGCCGGAGTCGATAAGTCCGGCATTGTTTGATAAGTGCAACAGTCCTCGTCGTCCGGGCAGGCGAGAAACCAACTGGTTCATTTCAGCCGGAATGGTGGTTTGACAGGTTGATATGTACCTGTTGCACCGCCGGAGTTGGTTGATATGAGCCGATCCGGCTGTTTGTTTGGTTCAACTCAGCCGGTTGTTTCCCGAAAGTGGTTGAATGTGCAGTTCTGCACTATCTGAATCAAAGATATGTATAAGTTATACTTAGCACTAATAAGCCTGGGCAAATGATCCGCTTGGTATGGTCTTTGTATTATAAAGACTTGAGTTTTCGTGTATTTTGTATTGAATAGGGATAGGAGAGTGACATCATGAAAAGTGCACGTACCAGGGGTGGCAATCCTCATTCGTTTATCATGACCTGTCTGGTCGCTTTTTCTTTCATACTCGCAGTGCTATTCGGCTGTCAGAATCCTGTGGAGAGTCCGCAGGATCAGAGGGATGAAGCCCCCTACCTCCGGATGCTCAAGGCGAATTTTGAGCAGATACCGGTGGAAGGCTTAACGAAATCGGATGGAGTCAGGGAGCTGGCGACGTTTGGTGGTATGGTCTGGCGCGACAATGGAGGTGTGATCGGGAGAACCCAGACCGATATATCATTCGTGTCGCTGGCACAGAATTCCGGAGCGAAGTGGTGGCGCCCGGTGCTCGAAAAAGTACGGGGGAACGCAGTCATATTTCCGCCGAATGCCCTGGATGAGAATGTCTTCATCGAAATGACGGTTGGGGTGACTTCTGATGGCGTGCTCTTTCACAGTGTGACGGACAGGGCAAAAATTGAAGTGGCTGACGGAACACTTCCCGAGGCTGCGAAGCCTTTGTTAGCATCCCTGGTGAAATCACTGCTCAGCCATGCGGACCTGGAGGAGAGCACCGAACTGGGATTCACATATACCCCCGGGGATCAGACGGCGGATGTGGATGTGGATGATGAACTGCTGCAGTCGCAGGAAAAGTCCCTGGTGCGAAAGATTGCGGAAGCATTGGAAAATCAGAACGAGCTGATTGAAGTGTACATCCGGATAAATCCGGATGCGGCTGTTGACATAGAAGGTGGTCCGGTAGACGATGCCACCATGAAATTGGTGCGAGAACTGGTGGATTCATTCGAGAGCCGGGTGGCGGATCGGATTGAAGTGCGCCTGGAGTATGCACCTGAACCTGAATCGCAATCAGTTGAGGTGGTACATGGCAACTTGCTGTCAGACGAATCAGACCTGATCCGGAAGATCATCAAGGGATTACAGAGATCAAAAACCAAAGTATCTATGACAATTGGAGTCGAGGGCGAAGATTATCATCTCAATTTGAAAAAGGGATACGAGGCCGTTCTGGTCACACCAGAAAGATGGCTTGTCGGCTCACCGAACGTCGCGGTCAATTTTGACGATCACGGTGATTATCAGTCTGTATCTCAACACGGCCATGTCTGGTACTTTACAACGCCCCACTTCTCTCGGTGGGTCTGGGGAATTCTTGATTAGATAATTTCCACATCTTTCCTCTGTTTTTCTGTGGGAAGAGTTGTCACGAGCAACGCTGGTTTATTTTTTCAACAAAGGGAGAAGGTAGATAAATGGATTACTCCAATCCGGATCTCTCCAATCGACACCAGTTTATTTCCCGGTTCTTTGAGGCTGTCCTCAAAGTAGCTGAGGAATATGGGGGAACTGGTCTCGTAGAAAAATATAACGAAATTAAGCGGGTACGAGAGCAATACATCCAGGTTCGGTGGCAGCAGGCATCATCCGAGCAGCAAAAAATCTTCTACCGTGAGATAGATTACGACCATTTGATGATGCTCCTCCGATCCCAGCTGTCCGAATCGTTTTCGGCCCTGATCAATGCACAGATATCGATAGCGGGTATCTGCCTGCAATTCGGAGAGTATCGAAAAGCCGAATCGCTCATCGCCTATTTGAAAAAGACGGTGGATGAGGAGCACCCTCACCTCCTGGCGGAAGTCTTGATGACCGAAGGGAAATGGGCGTTTCTGACAAATGACTTTCCGCTGAGTGAAGCAGCATATTCCCGGGCGCTGTCCTTATTTGAAGAAAAGCAGGATCTGTACGGCCGGTTCCGTGCACACAATAACCTGGGTATTGCCCTGCAGGAATGTTGGGAGATAGAGAAGGGCAAGCAGCATTTTCTGCAGGCCCAGGCCCTGCTGGATGAACTGGATTCAGACCTGGAGGATCTGATACAGCAGAGTTTACTCGTGCAGATGAACCTGGGGATCATTGATGGCATGCAGGGATGGACGGAGGAAGCAGCGGAAATGTTTGCCAGAATTCTCCGGGAGGAAGACAGGCTGGATCCCGAGACACGAGTAACCATGCTCATTAATCAGGGGCTGGTGTATCGGTATCTGGAGCAGTATGATTCGGCCGTTGAAAGTTTATCCAGAGCATTGGAACTTGCCAGGAAGAATCAGAACCAGCGCCTGATCGGATCAAGCATGATGGCTCTGGCCGAGGTTCGTATCTACCAGGGTGCATATGATCAGGCGGAAGAGCAACTCTGGAATGCGTTCAATATCTTTTCACTGCTCTACGATCGGGTGAGCCTAACAGAAGCGTACCGAGTGTTTGGCGTCTTGTATCGTGAACAGGGCGATCTTGAAATGGCAAATTCCGACTTGCACATCAGTCTCAATATCAGCCAGGAATACGGGAATCTCGCGTCGTTGCTGGAAATCTATTATGATCTCAGTCTGCTGGCCGCGAAACTGGAGGACACCGAACACCAGAAAGTGTATCTCCAGCAGGCACTTTCCTATGCCGAATCCATGGGAGCCACCCCCAGGATCACACACCTGAAGGAGGAGTTGGCCAGTATAAAGGATTAAGCGCCGTAAACGACCCGTCAAAGAGTGGGGAAACGCCCTCCCGCCGGGGCTGGTGGGTGTCGTCATCGTTGGAGTATACAGAGAATGCCCACCGCTGGTGTGAATATACCGGGGCTGCTGGATTTTGACAGCACTGAAGCATTGGATAGTCATCGTAGCCCCGGCCTTCAGGCCGGGGTTACCATGATCACACCAACCGGCAGGGGGGCGTTTACGCCCCCCTGCTCACATCCCGTAACAAAGCTTATTTATCTTCGTCAGATTTTGAAGAGGTCCGGGAGGGCCAGGGGTTTTCGAACAACTTCCGCTTCTCCGGATCATCCGGGAATGCCACCACGCCGCATTTGCTGATTTCATTGCCCGCCTGATACAGTTCCACCAGATAGCTGTTCCGTTTCGCAGTCTCCGCCTTGTTGTCCGCCTTCTGCTTCTCCTGGTCGGCATCCGATTCCCGCAGAGATTGTAAGAGCTGCGGACCCAGTTCGATCATCTCCTCGGTCATCCCTCTCTTCATCAACTCATCCTTATACTCCTGCACAATGTCCACGATAAGCTCCATCACACTCATCATCGCCTTTTCGTCCTTGCGTGCCGCAGTCAACGCCTTGCTGGGAAACGACTGAAATTCAGGAGAATCCTTGCCATAAGCCAGTTCCAGCCGATCCTTGACCTTCTTTCCATACGTAAAACTCCGGGCGAGGTTGTCATCTTTGCGTGCCGTTTTCTTCTTCAGAATTATTTTGCCGGCTTCCGCACTGCGTAAATTCTGTGTCTTTTCATGCAGTGTCTCGATCTCTTTCAGGCGACCCTTGGTGAAGCCGGCCTTCTGTCTCAGATCAGTAAAAAATTCTCTGGCATGGTCCAGCAATCTGCGGACCACCTGGAGTATGACTCCTTCGGAATGCGGTGCTCGTTCCATAAAGCACGTTCCTTTCATTTTATACAGGATTTCTATGAATCGAATATGGATAGCGTAATCTGTGTTCTCTTTATAGTACCACTTTCCGGAGACAGGGGCAAGAGAAATATGAGCCGCCTTCTCATCTATGCTGTCTCAGCGATTGCGATGAAACAAAAGGGTTGGATTCTCTGGTTCCCGGATCGGGTACTCCCACGGATGATTCCGTCCGGTGCGGTCTTCCGAATGCCGGGGCAGAGGACATCGAACAATCTCCCGGTGATAACAGGAGCACCAGCTCCCGATGTGATCGCTCAGCAGATCCCGCTGGCCGTTCCGGGGTGCTTTCGGGTTCACGAAGGTCCGGATATGGACCGAACCGCCTGTATTCACTCCGGAGCGGGCCGAAACACTCCGGAAAATGGCTGCCACAGCGTTGGAACGAACCGCAGCTCCCTGCAAATCCTTTGCAGCTTGATGGAAATTGTCTGCAGCATCATGGAAATTCATTGCAGCTTGATGGAAATTGTCTGCAGCGTCATAAAAATTGTCTGCAGCGTCATGGAAATTGCTTACAGCTTGGTGGCAATTCTATGCAGCTTCACAGAAATCTTCTGTGGCAGCCGGGATTTGGTCTGCTGCAGGTGCACCCCCGGCGTAACCGCCGGGTTACGGTGTGTCTTCACCGTTGGCGCAGTTTCAGGGTGCTTCCCTCTCACGTGCAGGACGGGGTTCGGAACATCAGGCAGAGAATTCCCCCTCGGTCCTCCTCTCTTCCACTGCGCCTCATGCCGTGGCGGGAACATTTACTCCTCCTGCCCGATTTCCGGGTGCAATTCTCCGGCAGAAGCTGCAAATTCTCCGAATAGTCATCACCGATTACGAAGGAGAGGCACATGTACGATCCCCGGGAGATAGTGGAGGTATTGAAGAAGGCGGGGGACATTGCGCGCGGGTTCTACCTGCAGGTCTCGGCCTCCTGGAAGGAGAATCGCACCTACATTACGGAGGCGGACCTGCAGGTGCAGGAGTATTTGAAAGGAGAGTTCGACCGGCGGTTCCCGGATGATGGCATTATCGCAGAGGAGAACGATCTCAGGAAACCGCCGAAGTCCGGTGACCGCTATTGGGTGATTGATCCCATTGATGGCACGGCGTCGTTTGTTGCGGGTCTGCCGGTGTGGGGCACCGCTATCGGTTTAATTGAGAACCGTCGGCCCCTTGCCGGATTTTTTTACCTCCCGGCGACAGGCGATGTCCTGTATACCCAGCCGGATGGGCGGGTGCTGCGGAACGGGAAGACGGTCCGGTTGAAGGAGCCGGAAGAGTTCCATGCCGAGACGGCGTTGCTGGCGCTGTCCCGGCTGCACCGGCATTTTGCGATCGACGTGAATTTTCCGGGGAAGTTACGCAGCCTGGGATCGTCGGTGGCGCATCTGTGTTATCTTGCCGCCGGATGTGCTGACGGAGCCTTTCTCTGGAATGTGCATCTCTGGGATATCGCGGCCGGGCTGGCGCTGCTGGTGAATAATGGCGGGCTCATCCGGGGACTGGAGGGGGAGCAGTTTGATCTCTCCGGGTTACTGGATGGGAAGAAGCAGACGTTCCCTTTGCTGGCCGGGAATCCGGTGATGGTCGACCGGTTTGTATCCGTCATTCAGAGGAAGGAAGCAGGAGCGCCGTAAACCGCGCTGAAGAGGAGAAGGGTTCGCCGCCCCCCGGCGTGAACGCCGGGGCGTTTACGCCCCGGTGAGGGTTCCGGAAATTCTCAGACTGAGCGTTGCATCCATGGTCTGTATCCGCTACATTTTATCCTGTTTGAATTCAAATGAGAAGAAGTAAAACACGTCATTACCTGCGAGACTCAGATACAATGCAATGGGTCGGTTGTGTAATTACAGGACACAGATTGACAACACCAATCAGAAGGGGGAAGGTACTTCATGGTACAGAGTATTGAGGCAGCAGCGACATTACAGAATGGTGTGGAAATGCCCTGGTTCGGGCTGGGGGTCTTTCTCATTCAGGACGGCGAGCCGGTAGAAAATGCGGTGCAATGGGCACTGGATGCCGGGTATCGCAGCATTGATACGGCAGCGGTCTACCGGAACGAGCGGGGTGTAGGCAATGCCATAGACCGCAGTGTGGTTCCGCGGGAGGAGATTTTTGTGACCACTAAAGTCTGGAACACCGACCAGGGCTACGACTCCACGCTGAAGGCGTTCGATGCCAGTCTGGATCGGCTGCAGATGGACTATGTGGATCTCTATCTGGTCCACTGGCCGGTGAAGGGCAAGTACAAGGAGACCTGGCGGGCCATGGAGGAGATTTACCGTTCCGGCAGGGCGAAGGCCATCGGGGTGAGTAATTTTCTGCAGCATCATCTGACCGACCTGATGGAAAGTGCGGAGGTGCCTCCCATGGTGGATCAGGTGGAATTTCATCCCCGTCTGCAGCAGCCGGAACTGCAGGAGTACTGTCAGCAGCACAATATCCGGCTGGAGGCGTGGCGGCCGATCATGCGCGGCCAGGTCCATGACATCCCGGAGCTGGAGGAGCTGGCGCAGAAATACGGAAAAACACCGGTACAGGTGACTCTTCGCTGGATGATTCAGAAGGGGATTGTGACCATTCCGAAGTCGGAGAATAAGGAGCGTATCCGGAGCAATGCCGATATCTTTGATTTCGAGATCGAAGAGACGGACCTGGCAACTATCGACGGACTGGACCGGAATGAACGGATGGGCGAGCATCCGGATGATTTTCATTTTTAATGTAAAAGAATATCATCTGAAGCCACGAAGAGACGCGAATAGACACGAATGGAAAGAGAACCCCGCCCCGCCGCCCCGCCTTCAGTAGGCAGTTGGCAGTAGGCAGCCCCGATAATGAAACTTCATCGAAATCACAGATTCCGGATGTTTCAAATCGGGATAGGCAGCGGGCAGAGTCAAGCGGGCGGCAGGTTGACACAGTGGTCGCCCGAAGAACGAGAGAGACGCGAACAAGCGAGGAAAGTAACACCGGTGAAGACAGGCGGTGTGGTGTTGCGCCTCCCCCTCTCTTGGATGGGGATGAGGTGGTGTGAAGAGGTAAGAGAGGGACCGGGGAGGTGAGTTCTCTCCGGAAGACGGATGCGTTGCCGTTCCGAATGCTCCGGGAACCAGGGGAATCACGAAGGAACACGAATGAACACGAATTTTCAAAAATTCAATACTTTGAAACATTCAAAGGAATCAGGCTGATAACGTTGAACACAGACTCCTCACCTTGCGGGGATTATCTCAGGTGAAGTTTACTGCTGATCTGCACCTGCATTCCCATTTTTCCATTGCCACCAGCAAGGATCTGGATCCGGAGCATGTGGCGAAGTGGGCGCAGTTGAAGGGGGTGCAGGTTGTGGGAACCGGGGATATTGCTCATCCGGGATGGCTGGAAGAACTCCGGTCGAAGCTGGAGCCGGCGGAGGCGGGGCTGTTCTGCCTGAAGGAGGAGTATGCACGGTCTGTCTGCGGGGAGGTGCCGGCTGCCTGCCGCCGACCGGTGCGATTCCTGCTGGGGGGAGAGATCAGTAACATTTATAAGAAGTATGAGAAAACCAGAAAGAATCATAACCTGGTATTTGCGCCCGGTTTCGCGGCAGTAGAGCGGCTGCAGGCGAGTCTGGACACCATCGGGAATATCCGTTCGGACGGCCGGCCTATTCTGGGGCTGGATGCCCGGGATCTGCTGGAGATTGTTCTGGAAACGGATCCGGAGGCGTACCTGATTCCGGCCCATATCTGGACGCCGTGGTTTTCCCTGTTCGGATCGAAATCGGGTTTCGATTCGGATGAGGAGTGTTTCGAGGATCTGACCTCGCATATCTTTGCGGTGGAGACCGGTCTCTCCTCGGATCCGCCAATGAACTGGCGGCTGTCTGCACTGGATAAGTATACGCTGGTGTCGAACTCGGATGCGCACTCCCCGCGGAAGCTGGCCAGGGAAGCGAACGTATTCGATACGGAGATGTCCTACGAGGCGATCTTCCGGGCCATACGATCCGGAGAACCCGAGACGTTCAGGGGCACTATCGAGTTCTATCCGCAGGAGGGGAAATATCATTATGACGGCCACCGGAAGTGCGGCATCCGCTGGGATCCCGGGACCACTCTCCAGCATGACGGAACGTGTCCCGAATGCGGCAAGCCGGTGACGGTGGGTGTGATGCACCGGGTGGAGACTCTGGCGGATCGGGAGCCGGGAGTGAGGCCGGAACACGCACCGCCGTTTCACAGTTTCATCCCGCTTCCGGAGATCCTCTCGGAAGTCCATGATGTGGGGGCGAATACCAAGACGGTCGGGCGGGAATATCGTTCATTGTTGGAAAACCTGGGACCGGAGCTGGAAATCCTGCAGGATATCCCCCTGGAAGATATTGAGAAGGTCGGCGGGGCAGTGCTGGCGGAGGGCATTCGCCGGATGCGGGCGGGAGAGATCATCGTGCAGGAGGGCTTTGACGGGGAGTATGGCGTCATCACAGTGTTCCGGGAAGGCGAACAGAAATCGCTGACTGCGCAGATGAGTTTCTTCGGTGCAGAGGAAAGCCGGGACGAACCGGAAGCAGTCGTTTCCGAAGGGGACCCTTCCGGGCAGTATGACCCCGACGATGTGCCGGACTTTCCCGGAGATGGCTTGCTCGATGAGGCCTCCGGAGTTTCATCACCGGCAACGCAGACGGGTCTTTTCAAAGAAGAAGAGCTCCGATCCAAATCCAGTATCCAGGCCGGGTTAAATGATGAGCAGAAGGAGGCGGTGCAGTGTGTGGGGCGCCACGTGATCATCGTGGCCGGTCCCGGCACCGGAAAAACCCGGACGCTGACTCACCGGATTGCCTATCTGATTGCGGAACAGGAGGTGGCAACGGAGCATATTCTCGCTATCACCTTCACCAATAAGGCTGCCGAAGAAATGGAGCAGCGCCTTGCCCGTCTCCTGGGCACACCCACGACCGAAGAGATGACCATCAAAACCTTCCATGCCCTGGGAACGGGGATTCTTCGGGAACACGGGGATCGGCTTGATATTCATCCCAGGTTTACAATCTGTGGTGAGAGGGACAGGACGGCCCTCCTGCGGGAGATGGATCTGCTCTCTGCCAGGACCGAGGAAGGAAAATATATTGATGCCATTGCGTATGCGAAAAGCCATCTGCTGGATCCCGAATCCACGGAGTTTCAGCAAGTTCTTCCCGATGATGATACCTGGCCGGAGATCTATCGGGCATACCAGACGTCGCTGCGCCGCAATCAGATGATTGATTTCGAAGACCTGCTCCGGCTGCCGGTGAAATTATTCCAGGATCATCCGGAGATTCTGGAGATATATCAACAGCGCTATCAATGGATTTCCGTGGACGAATATCAGGATATTAATTATGCCCAGTATCGCCTGCTGCAGATGTTAACCGCCCCCGGAACGAATCTCTGTGTAATCGGGGATCCGGATCAGGCTATTTACGGCTTCCGCGGAGCGGATCGATCATTTTTTCTGCGGTTCACGGAGGATTTTCCGAACAGCCGGACGATATATCTCACCAGGAATTATCGATCCACCGGCATGATTCTAAATGCCTCTACCCAGGTGATTGACAGGGGAACAGAGAGCAAACCGGTGGATATGTGGACCGATGTGGTCAGCACCACCAGGCTGGAGATATTCAACGCCCCGACGTATAAAGCCGAAGCGGAGTATGTGGTCCACCAGATTGAAAAGATGGTCGGCGGCACCGGCTTCTTTTCACTGGATTCGGGCAGAGTTGCCTCGGAAGAAGAAGGGCTCCGGTCGTTTTCCGATTTCGCCGTTCTCTACCGGGTGAATGCCCAGAGCCATGCCCTGCGGGAGGCTTTCGAACGGTCCGGTATGCCGTATCAGACAGTTGGCAAGCAATCCCTGTACGATCGGAAGGAAGTACGGGAGGTACTTGCGTATCTCTGGTATTTATATAATCCCGCCTCTGTCCACTACCTCAAACAGATTCTGGAGACCGAACACTCGAAACTATCTCCGGAGAAGTTCCGGCAGTTAGTTGCTCTCTCCGGAGAGGATTTACTGAGGGAAGGAGCAGTGCTCCCTGATGCCGATGCCGGCGATTCACCCCTGATAAAACAGTTGGAAGGTTCGTTGCCCTTGCTGCGGGAACTGAAACAGGCTGCCGGTTCCACTCCGGTGAACGGACTGATTGGGCGGATCTGGAAGGTTTTGCTGGAACAGGATTCCAGTCGATATACGGAACGCAGGAATGAACATATTATGAAACTGGTCGCCCGGGCGGCGCCGTATGAGGATCGGCTGGGAGATTTCCTGGAGGAGATCGCTTTGCAGCGGGAAGCGGATATGTATGATCCCCGGGCGGACCGGGTGACGCTGTTAACGCTGCATTCCGCGAAGGGGCTGGAATTCCCGGTGGTCTTTATCGTGGGCTGCGAAGAGAATCTCATTCCGTATCAGCGCACGGGACGCCGGTTCGATCCGGAAGAGGAGCGCCGGCTCTTTTATGTCGGCATGACCCGGGCACAGGAGAAACTGGTGCTGACGCATGCAAAGAAACGATTTCTGTTCGGGGAAACGATGCAGAATGCTCCCTCGCGGTTTCTCAGTGATATCGAGGACGCCCTGAAAGAGGTGAAGGAAGTGGAGCGGAGAAAGCCGGTGAAAGAGAAAGATCGCGGGCAGATGGATATGTTTTAGCCCTGCACGCCCAGCCCCGAATGGCACGCAGATGGACGCGGAAACGACAGATGACCACAGATTGCAGACAAGGAAAAGAGTAAAGAGTAAAGAGTAAAGAGTCTATTTAGAAAACGCCTCGCCCCGAAGGGATGCCTTTGGCAAAGGGCAGTTGGCAGTGGGCAGCCCCGATAATGAAACTTCATCGAAATCACAGATTGCGGAAGTT
>CAYPST010000106.1:0-14357 GCA_964413425.1 uncultured bacterium | reverse complement strand
CCGTCAACGCCACGATCTGGCCGACCCAGAAGACAAACACCCACTTAATGGTATCAGCTCGCGACGTCTCGATGCGATCGATGAGATCAGCCCTGGTTTGCTGGATTGCGACATTTTGCTCAGCGATCATATTTTTAACATCAGCGATTTCATCCGTAATCCGCTGGTTCGTCTTGCCAATTTCTTCGCTCAGCCGCCGCTCGAACTTTTCCTCCACGAACTCCAGCACATCCTCTTTCTGCTGCTGCCCGGACTGATTCACCAACTCCACCAGGGCGTCCGCCCCGTCTTCACCCAGTTTTTCCCGTAATGCTTTTGGAACCGTAATGATCGGCATGAATCCACTCCTTGCTTCTAAGATACAGGGAAATCCCGGGGAAATGCAACAGTAAAGTATGGCCCGACTCAGCGCTACCCCGGAAGAGCACACGTCCCAAGGGGAGCCTCCAAAGTCCCAGAAGGGAGCACCCCTTTGGGGCGGGATATACCTGTGTACCCAGGGATGGGATGCTGCCGGGCGAAATCTGCGGTCATCTGCGTTGATCTGTGGCTTGATTGGGCTGGGGTGTAACGGACAAGGTGTCGGAGAGGCCTTATTTAAAAAAGGCAAACAGGATCCCGGTGAGCGCCACAATCTGACCGACCCAGAAGATGAACACCCACTTGATGAGATCCGCGCGGGTCGTTTCGATGCGGTCAACCAGTCCGGTGTGGGATCGTTCAATGCGGTCAACGAGGTCAGTGCGGGTTTGTTGGATTTCGACGCGTAAACTCTCTGTTTCGTTGGTAATCCGCTGATTGACCTTCCCGATTTCGTTGGTAATCCGCTGATTGATTTTCCCCAATTCCTCACTCAAGCGCCGCTCAAACTTTTCCTCCACAAATTCCAGGACATCCGCTTTGTGCCGGTCACCTGTTTTATTCAAGAGCTCCACAAGTGCATCGGATCCTTCGTCGCCCAGTTTCTCACGCAGAGGCTTTGGAACGGTGATAATAGCCATAGATTGACTCCTTCTCTGGAAGATACGGGGAGGGGGCGATTGAAATCAAGAAGAAATTCTCTCCGGCATGGATGGCGAATGCATGGATCACGGCAAGGCCTCCCGATTGAATGGCAGGTGGATCGGAGAGCGGTCCTGCTCAACCGCCCTCAGTGAGCTGAACTTATGCATTTATATCCCTATGCACTTATGTACCTATGTACCCAGGGATGGGCAGATGCGGAGCGGAATCTGTGTCTATCTGTGGCCTGTTTTGGGCTGGTGTGTGGCGGGACAGGGTATCAAAGAGGCCTTATTTAAAAAAGGCGAACAGGATTCCGATGATCACCCCCACCTGTCCCACCCAGAAGGCAAACATCCAGCGAACCATATACGACTTGGTTGCCTCGATTTTTGAATCGACTTGAGCGAATTGTGTCTCCATCTCGGCGAATCGTCCAGTCATTGCTCCTGTAATTTTCGCAAAGCGTTCATTCACCTCAGCAAAGCGTTCATTCACCTCAGCAAAGCGTTCATTCATCTCGCCAGTAATTCCAGCGAAACGTTCATTCATCTCAATCCGCAGGGTACCGATTTCTTCGCTCAACCGCCGTTCGAACTTCTCCTCCACGAACTCCAGGATATCCTCTTTCTGCCGCAGTTCCGACTGGTTGAAGAGATCCACCAGGGCATCGGCGCCATCCTCGCCCAATTTATCTCGCAAGGCTTTTGGGACCGTAATGATCGGCATGGGTTCCCTCTTTTTCTGATAAGATACAGGGAAGCCCCGAAGAAATGCAATACCAAATTGCGGCCCCGCCCGGAATAGCATACTGATGCACACGGAAACAGCAGATTTCCGCAAATTGAAGGCAAAGTAAAAAGTTAGAGGGGAAAATACACGAGAGGGAAGTATGACATCATGGGAAGTAAAACGTCTGTTCTTGGCTGCATCCTACAAATTTTCTGAATTTCAGGAGGTATGGTTGGCGATTCGAGTATAAAGCGGCTATATTTGATTAAAACACAGAAAAGGGCGGAAAAGATTATGACAACAGAACATTTTGAACTGGAACTTCCTGAGGGATTTGAAAAGGCTGTTCAACTGACTCAGGAAGAGATGAAAGCGCATATCCGGTTAATGGCGGCGTTGAAAATGTTCGAACTCGGAAAAATATCGTCGGGAAAAGCGGCCGATCTGGCGGGGATGACACGAGGGGAGTTCCTCGAAACATGTAGCCGGTATTCTGTAAGTGTATTCAATTATCCTCCGGAAGAAATTGAGAACGAATTACAGAGAGATATCCAGACACTGCGGGATTTCTCAGGCGAATGAAATTCTTTGCAGATACAGCTCCACTCATAGGATTGGCAAAAATTCAGTCCATCACACTTTTGTCACGCATAGCCAGCCAGGTCGTGGTTCCACCTATGGTGCAGAAAGAGCTGCTTGGCAAAGTAGGGAATGAGTCAAGTGAGATTGATCGTGCCCTGGAGGATTTCATAGAGGTGGTAAAACCGGAGTCTTCCGAAGCCACGGTAGAAAAGGTGGTCGAACCGTTAGATGAAGGAGAAAAACAGGTCATCATGTTGGCTTATCCGGAAAGAGCCAATGCGATAGTCCTTATTGATGACAGGCTAGGACGCCAGGCAGCACAGCAATTAGGGTTAAAGATCACCGGATTGGTTGGTCTGCTCATCCATTGCAAGGAAAAGGGACTGATTGACGAAATCACTCCACTGCTTGAAAACTTACGAAATAAAGGATATTGGCTTTCTGACAAAGTCGTGACAACTGCTGTCCGGTTGGCCGGCGAATAATGTGGAGACCGACCCGGCCCTACCCTGCCTCCCCGAATTCCAAATGGCACGCAGACAGGAAAGGCAGTGGGCAGCCCCGATAATGAAACTTCATCGAAATCACAGATTGCGGAAGTTTCAAATCGGGGTCCCGATTCGTCATCCCGATTTAATCGGGATGGACGTTATCGGGATTGGCAATGCCCCCGCCTCTCCCCCCGCCAGGGCAAAGGGCAGAAGCAAGCGGACCGAACGGCAGGAGCGATGGAGACTGGAGAAGGGGAAAAAAGGAGGCGGCACGTGCGACTGTGTACCTTCCCCCTCTCCCCGACAAAGTCGGGGAGAAGGGGACCGAGGGGGTAAGTTCTCCGG
Source organism: uncultured bacterium (assembly GCA_964413425.1). Lineage (GTDB taxonomy): Bacteria > Fidelibacterota > JAANXI01 > JAANXI01 > JAANXI01 > DATFLS01. The sequence continues at coordinate 11,205 of CAYPST010000106.1, read as the reverse complement.
GCGGCCGGAGGGCTGGGGCCTCTGCGCCGTACACCATAGACCATATACCATATACCTCCCCGATGCTGTTGCGGCAATCCCCGGGACAGAATAGCTCCTCCGTAACATACACCTATATACCTATGTACCCGGGGATGGGTTGATGTGGGTCTACCTCGGTGATGATCTGTGTGGATCTGTGGCCTGTTTGGGCTGGTGTGTGTCGGACAAGGTGTCGGAGAGGCCTTATTTAAAAAAGGCAAACAGGATCCCGGTGAGCGCCACAATCTGACCGACCCAGAAGATGAACACCCACTTGATGAGATCCGCGCGGGTTGTTTCGATGCGGTCAACGAGCCCGGTGTGGGATCGTTCGATGCGGTCAACGAGGTCGGTGTGGGATCGTTCGATGCGATCAACGAGCCCGGTGTGGGAGCGTTCGATGCGGTCAACGAGGTCGGCGCGGGTTTGCTGGATTTCGACGCGACTCTCCTGAATTTCTCCACGCAATTTCCCCACTTCCTCACTCAGGCGCCGCTCAAACTTTTCCTCCACGAACTCCAGGACGTCCTCTTTTTGCCGGTCACCTGTTTTATTCAAGAGCTCCACAAGGGCATCGGATCCCTCGTCGCCCAGTTTCTCACGCAGAGGCTTTGGAACGGTGATAATAGCCATAGATTGACTCCTTCTCTGGAAGATACGGGGAGGGGGCGATTGAAATCAAGAAGAAATTATCTCCAGCATGGACGGCGAATGCATGGATCACAGCAAGGCATACCGATCGAACGGCAGGTGGACCGGAGACCGGCCCAACTCGCCCGGAATAGCACGCGTCCCATGGGGATCCCGTTGGGAGATGAACACAGAAACAAAGGATTTGCACAGAGAGAAAAGACAGTTGGCAGTAGGCAGTAGGCAGTGGGCAGTAGGCAATGCCCCCGCCTCTCCCCCCGCCCAGGGCAAATGGTCCCGAAGGGACTCCTTTGGAGCAGACGGCAGACGTAAGAAGACCGAACGGCAGGAACAATGGAGCACGGAAACCGGAGTCCGCGCCAAAGGCGTCCCTTTTGGGGGAGACGGGAGACTGAAAAAAGGAAGGCGACGATTCATCGCATCCGCTGTCTCTTCAATCTGCGTCAATCAGTGTAATCTGTGTCATCCGCGCGCTCATTTAAAGCATCTAACGTATTTCATGGATGAGTCCACTCTAAAAAGTACTTGGAAGAAATTTTATTCCCCGATTGGATCGGGATCTTCGACGTGCAACGGCTCTCCAGCACATGAAGAGGGGCCCCACGCCCGGAAAGTTTCCCGTTCGGCTTCCTTGCCGTTAATGTTCCTGAACAGGTTGAATAGTCATATAAACTTCTTATTGTTTTCAAGTCATTCGTGATAATTCCCCGACAAATCGGGACAGGCTGTGTTCATTCCCCGACGTGTCGGGGCAGGCAGTGGTTTCTCCCACCGGGATCCCTCTCGGGATATAGTGGTCTCTATGGATAGGTTTTTCGAAAGCATCCCGAAAGTTGGGATGCTTCTTAATTTCTAACAATTCGGATTGCATGGAAGTAGTGATGTTCTTATACTCTGGAATTGCCATTGAAACCACAGCCTGTCCCGAATCTATCGGGGATGCTTCGGGAAATGAACACTAATTATCATGAATATCACGAATACATAAAAAACTGTAAAATATAAAAACTCCCACTCTGGTTTTTTGGAATGGAATCCTGTGTTGGTTTAATGAATTTATCAGTACGATTTGAGATGATGAGAACTGCTTTCAAACGGCTGTTATTTCTTGGGTTCTGTGTCTTGCTGTTCCTTTCTTCAATTCAGGCCTCCCAGATGTACGTGCGCCTGTCCGATCCTGTGTATCCGTTTCTGGACCGGATGGCAACGCGTGGCATCATCCGGGACCTCCGGAACAATACCCTGCCGCTGCAGCGGGATGCGGTGGCGGAGTATCTGCAGGAGATTGATGCCCACCGGCAGCAGTTGACGGGGGTGGAACGGCAAGTCCTGCGGGAGTTCATGGCGGAGTATCGATATGAATTAACACAGCAAGATTATTTTAAACTCCAGGAACAGACTGGCGACACCTGGTTCTGGTTCGGGTCCGGGGCGCAGTTCCGGGAGGGCCTTTCCGAAATTTTCACCTATACTCCCTACCAGGAAGAGCACCACATCCTGACCTGGGAAACGGACCGGGAACTGGTCTGGATCGACTGGGACGAGATGGCCCGGTACGAGATGAAAAACGACATCGGCCGGATTCTGTGGCAGGACGGTCTGCGGATTGCTTCGCAGATAGGCGACCATTTCAGTGTGTCCATGGATGCCTACCGGTACCTGCAGCAGTATCGCGCCGGATTCACCGAGCTGGCTGAGGAATACAAGGGGGGCTTCCTGGCGAGGAATACGGAATGGGAGAATGCGCCCTTTCAGGCGTTCGATTATTCGCACGCCTCTCTCCAGTACGGCGGCCTCCCGGGGAATTTCCAGGTGAGTGTGCAGCCGGTCTACTGGGGGAATGGTCCGAATGCTATGATTCTGTCCGATAATGTCCAGGCGTATGCGTATATCGGGTGGGATCGGTCGTTTGGCAGATCCCAGTTTTCCTTTCTTCACGGTTACCTGCAGCCCAGTGAAATCCGGCATGATCCGGAGACCGGCCAGCGGGTGTTGCCCCGGAAGTACCTGGTGGGGCATCGCTGGGAGTTCGCCCTGTTTCAGCGGATCCAGTTTGCTTTCACCGAACTGCTGATTTACGGCAACCGAGGTCCGGAATTGTCGTATCTGGTGCCACCAATATTTCTCTGGTCAACCCAGCATAATTTGATGGACCGGGATAACCTGATGCTGGCCGCGGAATTTGAGTATTTTCCGGTGGACCGTCTGAAGGTGTCTGGGACTTTCTTCCTGGATGAACTGAAGACCTCGGTGGCACTGGGTGACTGGTGGGGGAACAAGTTCGGGACCCAGCTGGGTGTGCATGTGACGCCATCACTGGGAGAGGTGCCTACCGATTTTACTCTGCAGTTCACGGCAGTCCGTCCCTGGACGTATACGCATAAATATCCTGTCAATACTTTCACTCATAACGGGGTGGGGCTGGGGTTTTACGGGGGGCCCAACTCCCAGCTCTGGTACGGCCAAAACCGGTGGTGGCTGGGTCCCCGGAGTACCATTTCGGCGGAGTACCGGCAACTGAAGAAGGGGACGGCTCCGCTGCCTGCGGATCAGCCGGACTACTACCCGGTGGGCAGCGATCCGAACGAGAATTACAATGACCGCAATCCCGACCTAGACGACGCCACCCCGGATCTGCTGGGCGATATTGTTACATACGAGGATCTTTCCCTGTTCTGGAATTACCAGCTGACTAACATCCTGCACCTGCGCCTGGGCTATCGGGTGTCGATGCAGGAAACGCGCACTGACAATTATTTTTCAATGCAGGTGCGGTTTGATTATTGAGAGCCCATCCCCGCTCCCGTAATAGCACGCGGATGCACACGGAAAAAAACGGATTGACACAGAGAGCAAAGACAGTTGGCAGTGGGCAGTGGGCAATGCCCCCGCCTCTCCCCCCGCCAGGGCAAAGGGCAAAAGTGAGAAGACAGTTGGCAGTGGGCAGTTGGCAGCCCCGATAATGAAACTTCATCGAAATCACAGATTGCGGAAGTTTCAAATCGGGATTGGCAATGCCCCACGTCTTCCCCACCCAGGGCAAACGGCAGGAGGAATGGTAAACGGAGGCAGGAGTCCGGAGACTGGAAAAAAGCAAAAGACAAAAGACAAAAGACAAAAGACAGTAGGCAGTAGGCAGTAGGCAGTAGGCAGTAGGCAGTAGGCAAGGGCAGCCCTGGAGACCACAGATGAAAAAGAAGGAAAGAGGTAATAGAAAAAAGGAACGGCGGAAAACGGAGACCGGAAAAAACAGACGGGAAACAGCAGACACACTCTGCGCGCAGGGACTTCCAGGCTGCCGGGAGTGCATGAATTCAGGGTAAATCAGGCCATTTCTCCCGAATATTTCCTGTTTTTTCGTCCAATGGGACGGGAAATTCCGGTATCCAAATGGTTAACTCATGCCGATCTTCACGGCCAATTCCCAACGGGAGATAGCACCGGATTCCGATATCAGGTGCAAGTTGAGAATTCGCGGATTGGGAAATATGAAAATGCCCTCAATTTCGATTTCGGCTGGCGCCTGCGGACGTTGTATTCGACAGCGGAACATTCTTTCCGATTGGACAAGATCACGGGCTCGGCAGGTCTCGGATACGAACAGCGAATGCTGCTGACCGCATGGGAGCGCCGTGAAATTATCTATGACAGCGGAAAGATCTTTGGAAGTCTGGGTTATCCTGTGTCGGAGAGGATGCGACAGCAAATAGGGATTCTGGTGCAGTCCGACGGTGAGCAAATGGCGGTGAAGTCGGCTTTTTCTGCTGAATGGCAGGCTGGGGAATCGACAGCACTCACAGCGAATATTGCCTACGCGGAAAGCACACTCCGGGAAGAGTATCCGTTCTGATACTGGGTTCAGCGGGGTTATGGCGTGCTGGAAGTAAACGGTATTGATTATAATATCAATGGTGGAGAGAGGATTAAAGGCAACAGCCGATGGACGCTGGCTGTCAACGGGCATTCCCGGCTGACCCAGAATATCCGGTTGGGATCGTCTGTATTTTATCGATATTTTGCAAACCCCCTCCTTGAACCTATACGGTATTCCTACCAGCCTGAAGATTGTTCATTTTCGGCGTCAGCATCGGTGGAAATCTTCCATGGTCAATCCGGACAGCTCCTGGGCGGAGACGTCAGTCTCGATTTCCGGAGCGGAAGGAATATCAGACATCACCTCTATTAGGGATATCAGCGGCCGATGGCCGGCAGCAATCAATTCCTGGACAAGTGGGAGAACTACCCTGTGCATCGGATCAATTACCGGGTCATCTATACTCCGGTGAGGAATTTTCGTATTTGGGGAATAATCCGATACCGGTCAGGTACTACCTGGTCAGAGTATGAGAATTTAAATAATGCGGTCTGTTCCTATTCGAATCGCTTGGGAATGAGATTCACTGCTGATGTTTCCCCATTTATTACCGCAGATCTTCAGTTCAAGAAGTGGTTCTGGCACCGGCGGCTGGCGGTGAGCATGCTGTTCCGGAACCTGGCGAACCGTCGTTATCAATACCATCCGGTGGGTGCCGCATTCGATTTGAGCTTTATCTGCGTCATCTGCGTGCTATATTAAGGCTGCCCCTCCAGGTGCCTGAGGAATTTTCGGATATCGTTGACAGGGATACCGGGTCGATGCTGGCCGTTGGTATGCTGCGCAGCGGACACGGCTTCCTGCAAGTTTAACTTTCGTTGTTTTACCACATGAAACATGTTTTGGTCTTTGTAATACTGCGCCAGGTATTCCTGCTCGGTTTGCCCGGGAGTGGGCACAAGTATAGCGCGTTTATCGAGAGCAATCAATTCCATGACAGTGGAATAGCCGGACCGGCAGACAATGAGTTTTGCCCGGTTCATGAAATCGCTCATGGTGGATCGGGGAACGTGGTTGTAGATTTCGACGCCGGAACCGTTCCGGTGAAGCATACGTTCATCGGGCTTACCCAGAACGACTACTTTTTTCCCAGGGAGGGAGTCCACCTGCTTGAGGATTGTTTTTTCAAAGAGCGTCCGGGCTGATTCAGGACCGGAGATAGTCACTAAAATATCGATATCTTCCTGATTCTCCTGGGGAGTTATACTCGATAAGGCTCCCAGATACACCAGTTTTTTATGATGTGCTATTCTTCCTTTATGGGAGAGATCGCTGGACAGATTGGGAGTGCTTTTCACGTCGACCACGAATACCTTTCGGTATTGATTGAAAAAGTAATGATTATACCATTCGCTGAGTGGTGTCATCCACCTGAGAAACCAGGGAAGCGGAAACCGGAGCTGATGGGTGATGAAATAGGATGGAATGTGTTTTGAATACACCCCGAACCGGCTGTCGGAGAAAAGCATATCGATATGTTGCTCTTCAACATATTGTTCAGTGCGGCGGCGTTCTCTGAATAACCGCCATACAATGACCGGGATTTGCAGCCCGAGATACGGGATGAGTAAAAAGCCGAATTTGCTGTAATGGCTGCCGTAATCCGGAAAATCAACACACTCGTGGCCTGGGAATTCCTGACGCAGCAGATCCAGAGATCGCCCGGTCGACGCGATCACCACTTCATTGCGCTTTGATAATGCCTCTATCAGTGGAATAGACCTGGTGGCATGCCCCAATCCCCAGTTCAAGATAGCGAAAAGAATTCGCCGGTTTTTCGGACCACCCGTATGTTGTACATTTCGTATGTAGGTCATATTCATCTCAATATATCATCCCTGCCATCGCCTGCCTGTGACATACTCCACAAATCGCTCTCTTAAATTATTAACACCCAAATTGAGCGATTTATTTCCATAAATCGCTCAATCGACAAAGAAAATGTAAGTTTTCACCTCACCCATTCGGTGAAAACAAACATTTTCTAAGTCGGGGTTTTCCCTAAGTACAGCGATACTTCGCGAAGCTCGTATCGCTCAACTTAGGTAACACAAAATAATATAATTTTTTAGCTATATCGACAGAAAATCGATAACAGTTATCCGATAGCCCCAATTCAATGAGAAAAACCCGCTTTAGAAGCCACGTATTGACACCAGTGCACACAAACAGGTTGAAAAAACAAAGAATAGTTACAACAATACGGTATATTGTTCTTAGAAATCATTGGCGTCTTCATTATTTAAATCTCGAGAAAAATATGTATGCCTTTTAGAGCAAACGTAACAATACAAACGAAATACAATAATACGTAAAGGTGTTAAGTTTATTGAGAAAACGCCCCCCGCGCGCCCGAAGGGATGCTCCGAAGGAGTCTCTTCGAGGCCTTCGGCAAAGAGATCCTTGGGAACTAAGAAAAAATACAAAAATATTATCTGGGCTTTTTTAAAGTGAAACTATCTGAACGCTACATGTTGTTTGAACTGAGGTTTCCGTTTTTCCCTTATCCCGTCTATCCTATACCACAAATAACTATTTGCATAACCCGTGGCAGCCTTCTAAATTCAATGCAACCGACCTGGGCCCGTAGCTCAGTGGTGAGAGCGACGGACTCATAATCCGTTGGTCGCAGGTTCGAATCCTGCCGGGCCCACACTGTGTTTCAGAGATAACCATGAGGTGTTATCTGTGAGGGTCATTTTATTCGTTCCGTGGAATCCGTTAAAATGGCTGGAGTGTGGTGGGTAGCCTTATCGGGAAGATTAATCCGGGAGGCGCTGGCTCGTCCGGCCACCGACGGAAAAAGCAGGACCAGAAACTGAGACATCTTAATAGCCATCAAAAATATAATGATAACCCAGTTTATTCTTTATATTTTATTGAGAGTGTTTAGAAAACATGGGCCTGATACAAGATGCTGAATCTGACGTATAGGTATTATGTATACAAAATATCTGCAAAATGTATTCCGCTATTTGGACAGATATATTTTGTAGTTTCTCTGCGGTCTCTGTCCCGTCGGGGCGAGGCGTTTTCTGAATAGACTCAAGTACTTTTTAGAGTGGACTCATCCATGAAATACGTTAGATGCTTTAAATGAGCGCGCAGATGACACAGATTACATTGATTAACGCAGATTGAAGAGACAGCGGATGCGATGAATCGCCGCCTTCCTTTTTCCAGTCTCCCGTCTCCCCCAAAGGGACGCCTTTGGCGCGGACACCTGCCTCCGTTTACCATTCCTCCTGCCGTGCGGCCCGCTTGCGTCTGCCGTTTGCCCTGGGCGGGGAAGGCGTGGGGCCTTGCCAATCCCGATAACGTCCACTCCACCGAATCACAGATTCGGGGAGTGACGAATCGGGACCCCGATTTGAAACTTCCGCAATCTGTGATTTCGATGAAGTTTCATTATCGGGGCTGCCAACTGTCTTTTCTATCTATGCCGAATAATCAGTGGTATTAATTGGTGGACAGGAATATGAAGATCGATTTGATTGTCGGAGCGAGACCGAATTTTATGAAAGCCGCTCCGTTATATCACGCCTTGCAGGAAAGGTCTGAAACATTTGATATCCGGTTGGTGCATACCGGGCAGCACTATGACGCAACGATGTCGGATATCTTCTTCAATCAGCTGGGACTTCCGGAACCGGATGTGTATTTGGGCGTCGGTTCCGGAACCCACGCCGAGCAATCTGCAGTGATCATGGTGGAGTATGAAAAATTACTGCTGGGTTCTCCCACTGATCTGGTGTTGGTGGTGGGTGATGTCAACTCGACCATGGCCTGTGCATTAGTGGCGAAAAAGCTGCACACGAGGGTGGGGCACATCGAAGCCGGACTTCGCAGCTTTGACAGGGAGATGCCGGAAGAGATTAACAGAATTGTCACCGACAGCATTTCGGATTTCCTGTTTACCACCAGCCGTGAGGCGAATGATCATCTGGTTGATGAAGGGCACAGCGAGGATCGGATTTTCTTCGTCGGGAATCTGATGATCGATTCATTGAACAATTTCATCGATGAGGCCGATTGCTCTGATTTGCTGGCATCGCTGGGAGTCGAACCCGGTGAATACGGGCTGATTACCTTACATCGACCCTCCAATGTGGACGATCCTGAAACCTTCACAGGCATACTGGAAGCCTTTCATGATATTTTACAGTACTTGCCGCTCATCTTTCCTGCACATCCCAGAACACAGAAACAGATTGCCCAGCTGGATACGGACGGGCATTTTCAATCTTTGCGTAATTTTCACCTGATTGATCCGGTGGGATATCTTGAATTCATTGCCCTGGAGAAAAAAGCCAAGGTGATTCTGACCGACTCCGGAGGCATCCAGGAGGAGTCCACTGTGCTGGGAGTGCCGTGTTTAACGCTTCGCCGGAACACCGAGCGGCCGGTCACGATCACGGAGGGAACGAATCGGTTAGTGAAACCCGAACCCCATTCGATTGTCAACGCCATCACTCCGATTATTAACGGGAAGAGAATTGAGGGCCGTATACCGGAAAAGTGGGATGGTCATACCGCCGCAAGAATAGTGGATGTGTTGGAACAGATTAACACACAGATGTATGCAGATGTGCCGGATATGCAGGGATGAGGATGGCAAACGGCAGAAGTGAAAAGAGAAAAGCTTAAGAGTTCTCATCCCTTTCTTCCCCTCCTCGTCGAACAACATACGCCGGTCAAAGGCCCGGTCCGTCAGGAGCCGGATCCTGACGGTCTCCTGCCGTGCGGATTCCCGTACACTGTTCCCTCATGTCGCTCGAATCCCCGGTTTCCGTGGGTGGAGGTTCTCTCAAGGCTGAAAGAGAGAGGTTGCGCTATGCCCTGGAAAGCGGCTGCCGGTTCGTCCGGAGCCGGGTTCCGGGAAACCAGCCCCTGGGAATACTGAGAGAGATTCCTCCGGCGTCCGGCCTGTCGGACCCCGTCGGGATGCCAGGGGATGCGGTGTGAGCAAAAGTGGAGCTCTTTTATCCGGTTTCCTGGCGTTCGGTTACCAGTAAACGTTCTTCCAAATGTCATCCCGAATCCCCCGTTGTTCAGAGGGTGAAGGATCTCTGTCGAGGCTGAAAGGGAGTGGTTGAACGACTGCCGGTGGAGACGCGAGAATGCGACCATGTGGTCGTCCTCAACAGGACACGGGAGCGCAACTGCCCGGCCTGCATTTTCCGGTCTCCCGTGTTCCTCTTTACTCCCGTTCCTCTTGAATTATCGGTTTCTTTATCTGCATGCATCTTTTTTCCGGGTAAATCCCCGATAGATACAACCCCGACGCGTCGGGGTTTGTAATCCCCGGCTGACCGGGACAGGCCGTGTGCTATTCCAGGCTCAATCCTTGAGCTCCTCCGGGATGGGAGTGAGAAATTGGCCGCTGGTCAGGAATGATTCGATATTCCGGGCGGTTTGCCGGGCTTTCCGTTCCGTGGATTCCCGGGTATTGAAAGCGTTGTGTGGCGTCGCCAAAACCCTGGGATGTTTGAGCAGATCCAGGTTTGCCTGAAGCGTTTCGCGTTTGTAATTATACGGAAGGTTCTCCAGGGTGATTTCTCCCCGAAGATAACTGCCGAGGGTAGATTCCTGGTCGTAGACATCGATACCAATCCCGGCGAGTTTGTCCTCGTCTAGCAGCCGCAGCAGATCGGCGGGAGGAGTGATCTCTCCTCTGGCAATATTGATAAGGATGGAATTGCCGGCGGCATTCGACAGGGCGTCGTAATCAAGCAGTTGGTAGGTGTCTTCCGTGAGCGGCAGCGCGCAAATGATGATATTGCCTCTGGCAATACCGGTTTCCAGCGGGACATATTGCAATGCAAATTGCGAAATCAGCTCCCGCCGGCGGACAATATCAACGCCCAGTAAAGCCATGTCCAGTCCATAGCCGATTCGTACCAGTTCCGATCCGATATTCCCCACGCCGATCACGGTGAGTATTTTCCCCTGTAATTCGACGCCGGTCAAGTGATCTCTGGAAAAGTGATGCAGGGCTTCTCGCTGTGCATCGATTCTGCGTACCAGCATCAGCGCGAGCAGAAATGCCTGCTCGGCGACGGCTCTGGCAGCGTACCTGGGGAGGTATCCGGCTGGCAGCCTCTGTTCAACCGTATGTAGATACCGGGTGATATGGTCATAGCCGGTTGAGCGGGTGAAGATGCCATCCAATACCTCGGACCAGGATTCGGGAATTTCAGACTGAGTGCGGATGGAAAGCAAGGCCGCCGGCGGGTAGGATGCCGTCGTCTCATGAACCGGCTTAGCGGTGAACAGGTAGTCATAACCCGCCGGGAGATATTTCCGTAACAATTCCTCTTCTTCCCTGAAAACTTCATAGAACGCTACATCATACTGCATTCCGATACTCCGTTCTATAGCACACGGATTCCTAGTAAAAAATTATAAGATTGTACAGATTTTAATGAAAGTAAATATATAAATGCAAACCAATATCTGTGCGCACCCGTCGAATATGTAGGTGCCAGCGGGGATTATTGGATGATAAAAATTTCTGCTTGCAGATCCATGATCAGTCGTCTAAATTGAACACGGTTATGTGATAAGCGGTGGAAAGAAAAGAGAGGGGCGATTAGCTCAGGGGAAGAGCGCTACGCTCACATCGTAGAGGTCGCTGGTTCAAATCCAGCATCGCCCAC
>CAYPST010000105.1:0-14550 GCA_964413425.1 uncultured bacterium | reverse complement strand
CCCATTCGGTGAAAACAAACATTTTCTCAGTCGGGGTTTTCCCTAAGTATCCCAAGGGATCCCTTAGGGACAGCGATACTTCGCGAAGCTCGTATCGCTCAAGTTAGGTACAAGAAGATGTGAAACCGCAGGAGGTATGATTCAATGGATAAGGTTCCTACGCTTTTTATTCCCGGACCCGTCTCAGTCCATCAGGACGTTATGGCGGCAATGTCAAAACCGATGATTGGCCACCGGACCCCGGAATTTTCAGATTTATACTGGGAGGTCTTCCACGGAGTACAGAAGGTGCTGAATACTGAAAACAGGATATGGTTGAGTACAAGTACCGGCACCGGCTTGATGGAAGCGGCGGTTCGGAATACCGTAAAAAAACGGAGTTTAAACCTGGTGTGCGGCGCCTTCAGCAAACGATGGCATGACATTACCGCCGGCTGTGGGCTCCCTGCGGATACATTGGAGGTTGAATGGGGGAATGCAGTCCATCCGGAACAGGTAAAATCGGCACTACAGCATGCCGATTACGATGTCGTATGTGTGACACACAATGAAACCTCCACCGGGGTAATGAATCCGCTCAAAGAGATCACCGGTGTGATCAAAGAAAGTTCCGATGCCCTCATCCTGGTCGATGCGGTCAGTTCTATGGCCGGCGTAGACATCCCTGTGGATGAATGGGGGATTGACGTCTGTCTGGCAAGTGTTCAGAAAGCCTGGGGACTCCCCCCGGGATTTGCCGTTGCCAGCGTCTCCCAGGCAGCCCTGGACGCGTCGAAAGATCAGCAGCATAAGGGATATTATTTCGATTTCGAAGTCTTCGAAAAATATTACCAGCGAGGACAAACCCCGACCACGGCCAGCGTTCCCCATCTGTACGGTTTACAGCGGCAGCTCCAGCGTATGAATGATGAAGGGCTCGCTCACCGGTATCAACGTCATAAAACAATGGCCGAACGAACACGCAACTGGGCGCTGGATCATGGATTCGATCTCTTTTCCGAAGATCCCTATCATTCGCAAACCCTGACCTGTATCGATAATACCCCCGGAATCGATATCGGTCAGCTCACCACCAGGCTGTTGGAACAGGGATATCGGATCTCAAACGGATACGGTGCGCTGAAAGGGAAAACGTTCCGGATAGCGCATATGGGAGATACCCAACCGGAGGCATTAGAAGAACTTTTACACACTATTGATGAAATCTTAGAGGATCTACAATAAAACTGAACAGACGAAAGTGAAGGGGTACGTGATGTATAAGGTAATTATTACAGATGCGGTTGATGAGCGCGGTATCGAGCTGCTCAAGGAAACCGGCGAGATTGAAGTTATCTATAAACCGGACAGTCCGGTAGAAGATTACATCGAAGATCTCGGTTCGATCCATGGCTGGATCATTCGCAGCGGTACCAAGGTGAGCAAAGAACTGCTGGAAAGAGCGGACAATCTCCGTGTTATCGGACGTGCGGGCGTTGGTGTGGACAATGTGCACCTGGAAGCCGCGACTTTACGAGGCGTTATTGTAATGAATACGCCGACCGGCAACACGAATGCTGCCGTCGAACAGACCATGACATTGATGCTGGCTGCAGCCCGGAAAGTGGTGCCGGCAAACGCATCGCTGCGCGAAGGTCGGTGGGATCGCAACAAATTCGTGGGCCATGAACTCCGGGGCAAAACGCTGGGTATTATCGGGTTGGGGCGGATAGGCCAGGAAGTGGCAAAACGGGCGAAGAGCTTCGAACTTGAATCCATCGGATATGATCCCTATGTCTCCGAAGAACAATTTGATTCTGTGGACGTGCGGCCGGTCGGATTGGATGAGATCTATGACACCGCTGATATTATTAGCGTGCATGTGCCGAAGAACGATCAGACCAGGGGGATGATCGGAAAGGAACAGATTGCGAAAATGAAGGACGGCGTGCTGCTGGTGAATTGTTCCCGTGGCGGCATCTTTGACGAAAATGCAGTGGCAGCAGGATTGGAATCCGGTAAAGTGGGTGCCATCGGATTTGATGTTTTTGAGTCGGAACCACTGGGGAAAGATCATCCGTTCCTGAAGTATGAGAATGCGGTCGTCACACCACATCTGGGTGCTTCCACTTTTGAAGCAAAGCAGAATGTGGCGGTCCAGATTGCCACTCAGCTGCGGGATTTTCTGCTGAGCGAAAAAGTGAGCAATGCGGTGAATATTCCCTTTGCAGATTATGGCAAAGTGAAGAGCATGGAACCGTATCTGGATTTAGGTGAACGGCTGGGGCTTCTGCAGGTTTCGCTGTCGGATGGCCCCATCAGAAAAGTGACGGTGAAAGTCAGCGGTGAATTTGAAGAAGACATTAAACCCTTAACGCTGGCGGTTTTGAAAGGTATCCTGACCCCGATTGTCGGGGAAAAGGTGAATTTAATGAACGCGGCACTGCTGGCGAAACAGCGGCAAATTAATATTGAAGAAGCACACGGATACGAGGACTCCGGATACACCACTCTGGTTGAGGTAACCGTCGAAAGCGAGAAAAACGAGGCCCGGACGGCAGCCGGATCGCTGTTCGGGCGGGACGATCCGCGGATTGTCCGGATCGATGAATTCCACATGGATGCTATGCCGGTGGGGCATGTGTTAATGATCAGGAACAACGACGTGCCGGGAGTCATCGGAACTATCGGGAATTTTCTCGGTTCCAAAAACATCAATATCGCAGAATATCGACTCGGGCGGCAAAAACATGGCACTACCGCACTTGCCATGGTGAATCTGGACACTGCCATCAGTAAGGAAGAGATCGCTGCTCTTGAAGATCAGCCCAATATTCTCCAGGTGCAGCAGGTGAGTTTCCCGCAGGATTTGAAGGGGTAAGAGACCATGCAGTTCGAACCAGTTATCGGGTTGGAAGTCCACGCGCAGCTGGCCACGGATACCAAACTCTTCTGTGCCTGCCATTATGAGTACGGAGCTGAGCCAAATACCCAAACCTGTCCGGTGTGCCTTGGAATGCCGGGAGTGCTGCCGGTCCTGAACCGGCGCGCCGTGGAATATGCGGTGAGGATGGGCCTGGCGACGAACTGCACCATCCGGCCGTTCTCCCGGTTTGCCAGAAAGAACTACTTCTATCCGGACCTGCCCAAAGGATATCAGATCTCCCAGTATGATGAACCGCTCTGCTATGAGGGGGAAATCACGATCACCCTGGAGAATGGCACGCAAAAGTCGATTGGGCTCACCCGAATCCATGTGGAGGAAGATGCCGGTAAATCCCTCCATACGGAAAGTGAGGGCACCCTGGTCGATTTTAACCGGTGCGGGGTGCCGCTCATCGAAATCGTGAGTGAGCCGGACATCCGATCTCCCGAGGAAGCGCGGGCGTATCTCAATAAACTCAAGCAGATGCTGGAATACCTGGAGATCTCCGACTGCAATATGGAGAAGGGGAGTTTGCGCTGCGATGCCAATATTTCCCTGCGTCCGGTGGGCGAGGAGCCATTCGGCGTCAAGACCGAAATGAAAAATATGAACTCCTTTCGGGGAGTGGAACGGGCACTCCAGTTTGAAATCGACCGGCAAACCGAAATACTGCAATCCGGAGGGACTATCACGCAGGACACCCTGCTCTGGAATGAAGCCGAAAATCGTGCGGTACGAATGCGCACCAAAGAAGAAGCTGAAGATTACCGGTACTTCCCGGAACCGGATTTACTGCCGCTGGAGGTTTCGGAACAATGGCGGAAGGAGATCGGGCAATCACTGCCCGAACTTCCGGATACCAAACGGAGACGCTTTGTTGAGGAATATCAGATCCGCGAATATGACGCCGAAGTCATCACCAGTGATAAAGCCCTGTCTCAATACTATGAGGCAGTCGTTCGGAAGGCAGGGAATCCCCGGCTGGCGGCGAACTGGATTATGGGAGAAGTCTTGCGGGTGCTCAAAGATCGCGACCTGGACATGCAGGATTTTCCCATTGATCCGGACCGGCTTTCGGGCTTACTGAAGCGTGTCGAAGACAAAACGGTGACCCAGAATGCCGCGAAGCAAGTGTTTTTCTCTATGGCGGACGGCCCGAAATCCGCTGATGAAATTATAGAAGAGCAGGGATTAAAGCAGGTTTCAGATACTTCCCGGCTGGAAAACATTGTTGAAAAAGTCATTCAAGAAAATCCGGACGAGTACGAAAAATATAAGAGTGGGAACCCGCAGCTGTCGAAGTTTTTTATGGGACAGGTCATGCGGGAGACACGCGGTAAAGCCAATCCGCAGAAGGTGAATGAAATACTTGAGGAGAAACTGGGACCCGCAGAGTAACAGCACCTGCTGACACGATAAGCACATGAGAGGGGGCACCGGCCCTGTCTCCTGGTGTCCCTGGACCGCCCGAAACGGTTGAAATTGCTTGTAACTTCGTATGAAATCTCTAATATTGTACACTGAAGCGGAGGTTTATCTTGGAACAAAAGCAGTATAAGTAGTTCATACGGTAAGAGTTACTATTAACTTATGTGGCTATTAAATCAGCTCAGGGTCACGAGGCCCCACAGTCATGGCTCTCCTGGGCTAACTTAATAGTCATATTAATTCATTACAAGCAAGGAGGACCAAAGATGGCCAGCAAGTTATGGGATGATGTGCGCAAGAGTTTGCAGGATTTGGGTAATCTCGCCGCGGAAAAAGGAAAAGTATTTTCAAAAGCAGCCGCGGATAAAGCGGAAGAACTGACCCGTACCGGCAAACTGAAATTAGATATTTTGCAGGTGAACCGGGAAATAGATCATCTCTTTTCGCAGTTGGGCGGGAAAGTGTATCACCTAAAATCCGAAAATGCGCTGGACACTATTCCCGGTGATGCAGAAATTCAGAAGATCTTTGAAAAAATCAAACAGCTGGAAGCCAAAAAGAAAGATCTGGAGAAAAAAGTAGAGAGTATGCCGGAGGAGAAGGCGGAAACAGAAAAGGCCAAGAAAGCAACTGAAGAACCGGAGCAATCTGCAGAGGAAAGGAAATCGGAAAAAACGGGAGATAGCCCTGCAGCCTGACGGGAACAATACAATTTGGTTTGCCATAATTTTTCTGCTGGTGCTCTGCCCGTTCATTCGGCATTCCGGCGGGGAGCTGCCGGGAGACTCCACCCTCACGCTTATGGCGGGAGGTGATGTTATGCTGTCCAACTGGGTCATGGAGTATATGGATCGGGAAGGGGTGGAGTATCCCTTCGCGAACATCCGGCCGCTCCTGCAAAAAGCGGATCTCCGGTTCTGCAATCTGGAAATGCCTATCGGCCTTTCCAGCGAGCAGCAAAAGGCACAAAAAACGTATACCTTTTCATTGCCGCCCCACTACCGGGAGGCAGTGAAATATGGCCTGTTTGATATCGTCAGTCTGGCGAACAATCATATCCTTGACTACGGTGCATCGCTGGCGGATTCCACTGTCGCCTACCTGCAGGCCCTGGATATCCGGTCGGCAGGATACGGCGTTAACCGGGAGTCAGCGTCGAATCCTGTCATTTTTGAGAAAGGATTAAAAGTGGGGTTTTTTGCCTACTCCATGACCTTTCCGATAGAATTCTGGGCCACAGATTCCACCGCGGGCACTGCCTACCCGGATGTCACACATTTTCCCAGAAAAATTCGGGAGATTGATTCGCAAGTAGATTTTACGGTGGTATCATTTCATTGGGGCGCCGAGAACAGTGACAGCACCAAGAAATATCAGCAGGATTTTGCCCGGCGTGCCATTGATGCCGGCGCGGATTTAATCCTCGGGCACCACCCCCATGTCTGGCAGGGCCTGGAAGCCTACAAAAACCGACTCATTTCCTATTCGCTGGGCAATTTATGTTTTGGCTCATATAGCCTGACCGCCCTCCAAAGCGGCCTGCTGGAAGTGGTCATCGGACCGGACACCATTTATTCCGCTACGATTCATCCGCTCAACGTGAAGAATGTTGAGGTCAGATTTCAACCGCGCCCGATGACGCGCGCTGCCGCACATACCTTCCTGCAGGATTTACGGCGCTATTCGATGCGGTTCGACACGACCAGCACCCTGAAAATATCGGATGAGGGCCGAATTCTACTCCAATAAACAGCATTACAGGCGATCATGACTGCTCATAAAGACGAATACTCCAGCCGGGTGTTAGACCAATACTTTGAAGAAATTAGTAAAGAGCGGCTTCTGAAACCGGAAGAAGAAATAGAACTCACTCTGCGGGCCCGGGAAAATGACCAGCAGGCGTTGGATAAATTGTTGCGATCAAACCTCCGGTTCGTGGTCAGTGTGGCGAAAAAATATCAGAACCATGGGCTGTCACTCGAGGACCTGATCAGCGAGGGGAACATCGGGTTAATTAAGGCGGCCAAGCGCTTTGATGAAACCAGGGGGTTTAAATTCATCTCCTACGCAGTGTGGTGGATACGGCAGTCTATTCTCCAGGCAATATCCCAGCAGTCCAGACTGGTTCGTCTCCCGTTAAACAAGGTCGATGCGTTAACCAGGATGCGGAAAATCTATCAGGAGCTGGAGAAAGAATATGACCGGGAACCCACCACCGAGGAAGTGGCCGAAGCCATGGCAGTGACGAAAAGTGAAATTGAAGAGACCATCATGGCGGCCGGGCGCGAAATATCGGTGGATGTCCCCCGGGGCGATGATGATGAAGCAAACCTTCTGGAAATTTTACCGGAAACCGACGGGGTGAATCCGGAAGACGAACTCAAGGAGGAGTCACTCCACCATGAAATAGAGCGCGCGCTTTCCTCGCTGGAAAACCGGGAAGCCGACATTATTCGATTGTATTTCGGAATAGATACCGATCAACCCAAAACTCTGGAGCAGATTGGACAGGAATATAACCTGACCCGGGAACGGATTCGCCAGATAAAAGAAAAGGCGCTGCGAAAGCTCCGCCATGCCAGCCGTACGAAGATATTAAAAAAATATCTTGGCGAGTAAACTACTGATTCCTTATATTGAAATAAATCTATACATACAATTTGTTTTACCTGGCAACCCGTAGAGAATTGATTGCCATAAGCACATGCCGAGATAGCCAACAGAGTAATCCGAGATAAGAGGATAAATACTGTGAAATTATTATTTCTGCAGGACGATTCCGGAATCAAAGAATTCTCGTTCACCAAGCGGAAAGTAATACTCGCGTTCATTGTCGTTCTGGTCCTTGGATGTGGATTTTTTTATCTCACGCTTGATGTGGTAACCGGCACCATGTACCAGGTGAAACTGAAACATGTGAAGGAAAACAATGCCCGCCTTGTCTCCTTGCTGAATACGCTGCAAACAAGGATCGATACGCTGGACAATCATATCCGGTATTTGCAAAATCAGGATGAGGCAATCCGGGCTTATGCCGGTCTCAGGGAAGTCGATGAAGACGTGAAGAACCTGGGCATTGGGGGCACCCGGTATGACAAGACTTCCGAACTGGATTACCTGGTCCCCGATGAGCAGGCCAAAGTATCAAGTCTCCTGTTCGATGTTGACCAGATAGCCCGCAAAGTGAAACTGCAGCGGTTAATCAGTGAAGAGTTATACCAATCCATCAAAATTAACTCTGAAGAGATTGCGTCGACTCCTTCGATTATCCCGGTAAACAGCGGGTACTTAACCGATGGGTTCGGCTGGCGGCGCGACCCGTTTAACCGGCAGCGACGATTCCACTATGGCCAGGATATTTCATCGCGGCGGGGCACGCCGGTGTATGCGGCGGCTGACGGTGTGGTGCGATATGCCAAACGGCGGGGAGGCTTCGGACTGGTGATCGCCCTGGATCACGGGTACGGGTATGAGACCCTTTACGCGCATCTCTCCACGATGGAGGTGGAGGCCGGGCAAAGAATACAGCGTGGACAAAAGATCGGTGAAGTGGGCAATACCGGTCGATCCACAGCGCCCCATTTGCATTATGAGGTACATGTGGATAATATGCCTATGAATCCCCGAAATTACTTTTTCCTGAGCTATCTTGATTGAGACGAACCAAGAAAAGGAATGTACTAACAGCCCCGGTGATTGCCGGGGCGTTTTTGTATGGAGACAAATCGCTTGACATAGATAGAAGGGCAGAATAATTTAAAGTTCGTTATAAGTGTTAAAAATAAAGAGGTTTAACGATATATCGATGACAGAAAAAAGAAAATATTTCATAGAAACCTACGGCTGCCAGATGAACGAATATGATTCCGAGCTGGTAGCCGGAATTCTGGAAGAGAAAGAGTACGTGCCCGTTGATGATTATCATGAGGCAGATGCCATCTTTGTCAACACCTGTGCAATTCGGGAAGGGGCTGAACATCGGGTGCTTTCACGATTGGGCCAATATAAACAGCGCAAAGATGAAGCCGAAAATACTATCATCGGAGTACTGGGTTGTATGGCGCAGAACCTGAAGGACAAGATCCTGACTGAACAACCGTATGTGGATTTTGTGCTGGGGCCCGACGCCTATCGCAATCTCTCACCAATGCTGGATCAATATCACAAAGATGAGGACACCTTCATCAATACCCGCCTGAGCAGATACGAGGTCTATGACGGGATGTTTCCCTCCCGCAAACAAGGCATCAACGCCTGGATAGCAATCATGCGGGGCTGTGATAAGTTTTGCACGTTCTGTATCGTCCCCTACACCAGGGGCCGGGAACGCAGCCGCTCCGTGGGAAGCATTCTGGAAGAAGTGCAGCGGGTCGTGGATCAGGGCTTCGTGGAAATCACGCTGCTCGGGCAAAATGTGAATTCCTATCGCGACGAAGAGTACCGGTTTCCGCAGCTGCTCGAGGAAGTTGCAAAAGTCGATGGAGTGCAGCGTATCCGTTATACCTCCCCGCATCCGCAGGATGTGGACGAAGACCTCCTGAAGGTGATGCGGGACAATCCCAAAATCTGTAACCATATCCATCTGCCGGTGCAGGCCGGTTCTACGGAGGTGCTGGATCGAATGAATCGCACGTATACGCGGGAGGAGTATCTTCGGCTGGTGGATACCATTTATCACTACATGCCGGATTGCGGCATCACCACCGATATTATCGTCGGGTTTCCCGGAGAAACCGATGAGCAGTTCCGGGAAACGCTGTCCTTAATGCAGAAGGTGCGGTTTGATAATGCATTTATGTTCAAGTATTCGGCCCGGCCACATACCAAAGCCATCGAATGTGAGGACACGGTCTCCGAACAAGTGAAATCCGACCGGCTTCAGCAGGTGATTGCATTACAGAACCGGCTCACCCTGGAGAAGAATCGGGCGCTCATCGGGTCTACCCGGGAAGTGCTGGTGGAGAAGAACAGTAAGAAGTCCGATCGGCAATGGATGGGGCGGACCGGTGATAACCGGATCGTAGTTTTCGATAAAAACGGTGAAATGCCCCGGGAGGTGGTGCCGCTGCGCATTAAGGATGCCCAGGGGGTGACGCTGTTTGGAGAGCACATACATTAGTTGCGAATTGGAGAATCTATGGGTTTAGTGAAAATCTTTATTTCAATTGTCCTCATGGGCGTGTTGTTGTGGTTTCTGGCGCTGAATGTGGACCAGACAATTCAGGAACTGCAGTTGTTTGCACTCACACTCTACGAGGTGAATGTCGTTCATATTATTCTGGCCTCCTTTCTGGGAGGCATTCTCCTGGGATTTCTCCTGCCGGTGCTGCAGGTGGTCCAGGCGAAATCGGATACCAGGCGGTATGAGCGCGAGAACCGGAAATTGCGGCAGGAACTGAATGATTTGCGCAACGTATCGATCGAGGAAGATCTGGAACAACTTCCTGAAAAGGCATCCGGTGAAGAGGAAAATCTCCCCAGGGAAGCAGTCGAATAACGCTACTCACCCTATATTTCACCTGAGGTGACATGGATACCATATATTTGATCATCATACTGGCAGCGGTCGGACTGATTTCGCTGGTATTATATTTCATAATCAAGCCGTCCCGTGCCAGGCGGACCACTGATTCGCTCTATGGAGAAGGATTGCGATTAATGCTGGAGGGGAATTACGATGAGGCGGCGGAAAAACTGAAGTCTGTGGTGCGGCAGGATACCGGCTATGTGGATGCCTATCTCAAACTGGGGGATATTTTCCGGGAAAAGGGAGAATACAAGCAGGCGCTGAAGGTGCATCAGTCGTTGACGGTTCGGCGGAACCTGTATCCGGCCCAACGGCTGGATATTTACCATAGCCTGGTGGAAGATTACAAGGCACTGGGGCAATACGAAAAAGCCCTGCAGAACGCCGATAAAATGCTGGAAATTGATCGGAAAAACGTGAAGGCACTCCGCGCAAAATTGGATATTTTCAGGGCGTTGGAGCAATGGGATGATGCAGCGGAGATGCTGCAATCCGTGCAGAGATCCACAGGAGACGAGGAGCCCGGGACGCTCGCCCAGTATAAAGTGCAGGAAGGCCGAAAACTCCAGCAGAGAGGGCAAGGCCGAGAAGCCCGGGTGCAGTATCGCAAGGCACTCAAACTCGATCCCCGGTGCTGCGCAGCCCTCTACTATCTCGCCGAATCCTATGACAACGAAGAACGCATTGATGAAGCGGTGGATTACTGGAAGCAATTCGGCGAGCAATGTCCGGAATTCCTTCATCTGGTGACCGACAAGCTCGAACAGCGGTTATTCACCATGGGGGACTTTCATGAGATCGAGCAGTATTACAACACCTTGTTGAAGAAGCATCCGGATAATATTGAAGCCGCAGCCGGACTGGCCAGCTTCTATGAACGCAAAGGCGAAGTAAGGGCGGCCATTCAATCGCTGGAAGAAGCACTCGAGAAGGCCCCCGGCTCGTTGCGTGCGCGCCTTCTGCTGGCAAAGAATTACAACAAAGAGCACCGGAACGAAAAGGTTGAACAACAACTGAATGCCATGCTGAAGGAAGTCTCCAGGCAGCTGACGGATCAGATGAAGTCTCTTTCTGAGGTCTGATAGCACCCTCTCTCCGGAAATTGAACAGGTTCACAGTTATTCAGGATGGTCCGGAAAATACTCGCGCCGGACGTATAAACGATATGATTCGCGGCATTTAAAAAAACAGACGTACACAAATATTCGCAGGGGATCCATCCGGGCAAGACACTATGAAGAAATCCTCACGGCACTTATTGATACTTGGCGTCCTGTTATTTTGCAGCTCAGCGGTGATTGTCGGCCAGTCCGTCGACCAGTATTTGCAGGAAATCGAGCAGGGACAGTACGATCGCGCCCGGGCCGATTTACCGGCACTGTTAAACAACTATCCCGATGCGCCCGGGGTCAAGTATCTCCAGGGAGTGCTGGCATCCGACGGCGAGGAAGCCTACCGGATTTTCAAGGAAATCGCCGACAAATCCCGGTACAATCCATATAAGGACGCCGCCACGCTGAAAGTGGGTGAATATCTGTATACTCGGGGTCTGTATATCTCCGCCGAACGATATCTCCGGCAGATTCCCGTCCATTATCCCAGGTCGCCCCATATCGAACGAGCGGCCAACCTGTTGATTCGCAGCATGGCGGCAGCCGGCAAAGTGGACTCCAGCCGGACCTGGGCGCGGGTGCTGCAGCGGCAATATCCCCAGATTGACTTCTCGTTCCAGCTGGACGGTCTCGAGTCCAGCCCGGAACGGAGTACTCCCACTGAGTCTTCCGCTCCGCCGGAACCCGTCGATCTCAGCAGGGAGAACCCCTATTACGATCCCGACGAGGCCGACGAACCGGCGGACACCAGCCAGGAGGCGCAGGAGAGTGCAGGATATGCCATTCAGGTAGGCGCCTTTTCGTCCCGCGAAAACGCCGAAGCCGGGAAAGAGATTTTCGAGGAGCACGACTACCCGGTACAGATCCGAAAGCGGAATCGCAACAACGTGGAGCTGTATCTGGTCTGGATCGGCCAATACGAAACCCGGGAGGAGGCCGAACGGGTAGGGAGCGAGATCAAGCAGAAGCTGGCCCTGCCCTACTTTATCCTCGAAACCGGCGGTGCCGAGTAGTTACCGGCTCCCCACACAGTTCACCACTGATACTTCACGGCGTGTTTCCCTTGTCCCGACCCCGCTGAATGTCTAAATTGTCCCCTTGAACGGGAGCGGCTGGTAGCCTGGTGGCGCCCACGGTCTTCAAAACCGATGATCCCGGTGTCATATCGGGATGGTGGGTTCGATTCCCACACGTTCCCGCTGATTGTTCACTTAGGCCTCCGGAACTATTCGGTATTGATTGTTGTTGTCACATATGGCAATATAATTGTGACTACTATTGTAGCTACTTTAAGACAGGAGGGGTGTTGTAATGGCTCTTGCCCAGAAAATACTTCGATCTGAACATGTTGGCGTGAAACAACTGAAAAATAATTTATCTGAGTATTTAAGAGAGAAAAGTACTCTCGTGGTGACCAACCGTGGTAAACCTACAAACGTTATTCTTTCGTATGACGAGGCGATGGATCTCATTGATCTGGTTGAAGAACTTTCAGATCCCGATTTAATCGAAGCCATTCGAGAGGGACGCGAGGCGATTCAGGACGGTTCCGAAGGTATCTCTGTTGATGACACCTTCGAGAATTATAAAAGTAACCGGTGATGGATGTCAGGTACGTATCGTCTGTTATTCCCAAATAAATCACTGCAAAAGAAGTTTCTCAAAGTATTAAGAAAGGTCCATCCCGATGACTTGCAAGATACGATTATGGAAAGGGTGCAACAATTACAATCAAATCCTCGCCCGCAACAATCCAGTAACTTTCATACCCTGCGCGGCGAGGTTCGTGTATTGAAGTATACGGCTCAATACCGGCTTCAAGTTGGCGATTACCGGGTATTGTACGATGTCGATGATACTGAAAGTATTATCTGGATACCGGCACTTCGGAAAAGAGGTGAGAGTACCTATAAATGAACATTCCTCTGAATGGTCACCGAAAAATGTACCACTCACCAGAGCGTCGTCTCTTTCAAGTGTGTGCAATAGTCTTACTGATATCTGGTACTCTATTTCGTCCCAAGAACCGAGCGAAGCGCCGGTTCCTGCATCACGGCATGGGCGGAGCCGGCGATGGCGTAGACCTTTTTGCCTTGCTGCACTGCCTCAGTGATCACCTGTACGTGATATGTATCTCTGAAAATATTGGAATCGGTGGCGATGCGGTTGGTGAAATATTCGGGCTCCCGGGGACCGGGATAGAAGTAGGATCCGGGGATGGTTTGCCAGGTGTCCACGCCCGGCAGTAACCGGTGGACCGCCTGTTCGAATGCCCCGAGGGTGGTCGGAACGGTCAGGCCGAACCGCCGGTTCAGAGAGGTCAGATATTTGGGGACGACGGTCGACAGGTCCACCGATACCTGCTGCTGGTGACTCTGGGCGACCTGCCGGAGGGTATAGAAGAGCATGATCTGGGTATCACTCCAGGTTTTATTCTGCAAATAAGCGACCTCATCAGTCCGGTCCGGTTCAAGCGAATGCACGGGAATATCATTTTCACCGGCTAACTTCCAGGTTAAGCCGAACTCTCCACTCCGTTTGATCGCTTCCTGCCGGCTGAGTGAATCAACCTGCTCGGGAAATGCTTCGGTGAAAACGACATCTGGAGAAAAATCGCTGAATACCCGGCTAAGCGTATCCATCTGCGGATCATCCGGATCAAAGGAATGACGAGAGCCGAAATAGAGAAGAGTGCCGGTGGGTAATTGTAACTGTATTATATAGGGTTCCTTGTGCTTGGTCTTTTGATACTGCTCAAAACTCAGTATGTCCTGAGCCGGGAGGGGTTGTGTTAAGAGGAACAAAACAGCCCCTGCTAAAAATCCTGCATACAAATTTGTTTTCATACGAGAAAATTCAGAATCAGTGATGGGTTCTTTACCTTATGCATAGACGTGGCATCGAACAGGAAGAAACAAATTGTGATTCCCCATTGAGGGTGATGGGTAAAGTGTCGTATGAAAATGAACACCGCTTCAAGCGTCTGGAGCGCCTGAAGCAGTGGTGACAGGAGTCTAATCGTCGTCAGTCCGACCGCGTTCGCGGTACGCGGTAAATATATTTTCATCATAGATAGCTTCTTTGTAGAGTTTCTCAGTGCCGTTTCTGCCCGGGCGGGCCAGGAGTTCTCCAATCAATGGTAACGAGAGAAGTCTGAGCAGGAGTGCGGCGTGTTCACCCAGGCCTTCGCTTCCCACGAGAACGAGGTTGTTGACGCGAGCAGGATACTCCATGGCGAATCGCAAAATAACTACTCCTCCCAGAGAATGGCCGACCAGATGTGCTTCCGGGATATTCAATGCGTTCAGAAAATCGTGCAGGAATTGGGCAAAGTAACCATACGTATAGGGCGCATCCGGTTTGTCGCTTTTGCCAAATCCGGCCAGGTCCGGTGCGAATACCCTGAAATCCTGCGCGAGAGAGGTGATATTGTACATCCAGTTCTCTATAAACTGTCTCAGTCCGTGAACTAATACAAGGGGAGGTCCGTCACTGCCGGCTGCCCAGTACCGGGTGGTAACAGAGCTTAAGTTTGACAGCAAAACCTCAAAAATAGGGGGCAATTCCTTATAGACCCT
>CAYPST010000104.1:0-14728 GCA_964413425.1 uncultured bacterium | reverse complement strand
TGGTCTTCTGGATGGCGGGATAAATCGCTCAATTTGGGTCCACATGAGATTCAGGCCTGTTCAGGACCATACACCCCGGGATACACGGTCGCTCCTCATGCACCCATGTACTCATGCACCCATGTACTTATGTACCTATGTACTTATGTACTCATTGTACTTATATACTTCGGGCGTGGGGGAAGGGATGATTCGTGATTATCTGTCCGTTTCTGCGTACACCTATCCCCCAGGGATCCTCACGGGATGTGCTATTTTGCAGGACGATACAAAACCGGCCCGGAAAAACTCCGGGCCGGAATCGCGAAGCTTACTTGCATATATGCATAACTCGTCAGGTTGCCAATCCTGCAGAATTATAATATTCGTCAGCTTCCTCAAAGAATTTCGTGTTAATTTCCAGATACTCTTCCACATCAAATTCCGGATGGGTATCATCTTCTGCACGAATGGCATCAACAGGGCATTCGGGTTCACAAGCAGCACAGTCGATACATTCATCGGGATGAATATACAGCATTAAATCTTTCAGCTCATCAATCGGTTCCCCTTCCGGTTCACCAGACTCTTCACGGCGTTCATGAATCTCTTCCAGCGGAATTGGAGCATAGATGCAATCCACCGGACAGACTTCGACACACGCTGTATCACACACACTGATACACGGTGTTCCAATAACCCAAGTCATATTGGTAACTCCCTGTTTAAGTTAGTTATGCAAATCATATCGTCGTCGTAAAATTAATATGCTGCACTGCGCATGGCAACGATTTTACGGCTTAAGACATACTTTTCCACAATTCTTTCTATCTTGTATATAATGATGGGCGGCGGGCGCCTCTTCAAAGGAGAATACAGCATCAATGTGTGGACGAATCGAACCCTCATCCGCCCATTCTTCAAGTTGTGTCACCCATTCCTGAACCATGTCCCGCTCATGCCAGAGATGCCCCAGATTCACTCCCAACACTCCTCTATTCTGATTGATCAAATGCAGTGGATGAAATTGGACAACCGGAATCTGAAAGAAGGTCTTCACCATCGAGAGAAGCGATCTGGACTTGCCACGGGTCATACTGGAAGCTCCGAACATGAGTAATCGACCGGTAGAACGCAAGACGGTATAGCTTTTCTTCCAAAATTTGCCTCCCAGAGGATCAATCACAATGTCCACTCCCCTGCCCCCGGTGATGGCCATAACTTCTTTCACATAATCTTTCGTGCGATAATCGATGGGATAGTCTACCCCATTTTCTTTTATATAGTCATGTTTTAAAGCAGAAGCGGTTCCGAGGATTGTGGCATCAAAGATCCTGGCAATTTGGGTTGCGGCGGTACCGACGCCGCCACCGGCACTGTGTATCAACACCGTATTGCCTTCTCGCAGGGATCCCATCACCACCAGCAGCTGGTACGCAGTCAGATAATTCACCGGCATTCCCGCCCCCTCTTCAAACGACCACTCTTCGGGCTTCGGGAATACCTGCTGAACGTCCACGGCAACTTTGGACGCATATCCGCCGAATCTGGTCATAGAGATTACCTGGTCGCCGGGTTCGAATTCCGTCACCTTTGCACCAACCTGTTCCACGATGCCTGCCACCTCATATCCAACCACGCACGGGATATCCGGGGCATCCTGGTACATACCCATACGGGCCATAATATCGGCAAAGTTGATCCCGGCGGCCCGGACATCAACGAGTACCTGTTCGTCTCCCGGCACCGGATCCGCCTCTTCCTTCATCATTAATACTTCAGGGGGGCCGGCTTTGGTTATCCAGATTCGTCGCATTCTTTTGCTTCCTGTTCAAACTATTACTGTGATGTTCCTATTTTTACCGCCCAGAAACCATTTGCCGGTGTCTGTAAACGAATCCGCGGCTTGCCAGGCACTTTCTCAGGCTTCTGCCACTCGCTCGCCAGAATATCCAGCCATTGGATGGTCAAGGTTTCTCCCTGGCTGACCCCAGAAACATCAAGCCACACATCGCCTCCATCCGGGAAGAAAATCGCATAACTCTGTCCGGGATCAGCCATGCAGTAGGCTTCGTTCTCCGCCCGCTGCGAGAGCAAATCATTATGGGGATCGGCCTGCAGAACATTCACACTGTCAGTGATCTTCCGGAGGCTGCGGATATTCGCCTGTGCCTTTTCATTCAGCCCGAGCCCGGAATTCGGCCGGTGAAACCGGGTGGCAGCCAGACCGCCGAAAATATTCCGCCACATCCGTTCAATCCCATCTCGATCTGATCCGAACCGGCCGGTATCGGCTCCATAGACCTTCACATTATTTAACGGCCGGATGTCGCCGGAATCGATTACCCGCTGGCGCTGAGTCTGGGCATTATCCCAGTGAGTTTGTCCCTGCTGATGATTATTCTGCGAGATATCAACAAAGGTATACAGGTCCGGATGATCGAAGGTGTTATCATGCATGGGATGGGAAAGATCCCAGGGATCCCACATTTCAGTGGTCTGTACCGACACCCCTTCTTCCGTTGCTCTTTCCCGGATATAGCTGGCCCAGTAGGCACCCCATTCCGGCGTGACACTGGTCTCGTTATCCATACAGTACAGGACGTGACCATATTTCAGGGAATAGGATAATAACTGATTCACAAAATGTTCCTGATACTGCAGCACTACCGTATTATTGTGTTCGGCAGGGATCGACCAGAAAAAGGGATTCTCAGTTCTCGTCGGATGAGTAGTCACCTGAACAGGAAGGTCGGACTCCTCAGCCGAATAATTCACATTATTCTTGGGATTGAACGGATTCACATCCCAGACATCCCGATAGTAATCAAACGTTGCCCATACCTCTATCTGCACGAAAATGTCTCGCTGCGCTGTGAATCTCAGAAACCGGGAGAACCTGAACCAGTACTCGGGATTCGGTTCGTCCAGATCGTACAAGCCCGTTTCCGGATCCCTCTGGAAAGGCCAGACATTCCCCTCATCCCTGGAAGACATGGTACAGCGCACATAATTGCCACCCACGGATTGGAGTAGATTCAGCTGTTCCTCGATATCAGGGATCTGAAACAGATTATCTTCCGCCGACCCGCCGATGAGCAACACCGGCTGCCCGTTATACGACCAGTAGAAGGGGTTCTGTTCATAGGGTTGAAGAGACGCTGACGGCCCTCCACAACCAAATAATAGCAACACCGGAATAATCGATATCCACCGCAGCTGATGGAACTCAGAGAAGAGAGATCGAAGGGTATTTATTTCTCGATGCAAAGATTTTCAATCTGTTTGTTATCTGTCATTGGTAAAGAAAAGAAATTCGGATCTGTAATTCAATGGGAAATATGAATTTTAACGGATTCGGCGCACAATCCGTATCGGAAACGGGCATAATCCGCCTGCACGAGACCGGAACCAAAAATCGGAAATTCCAGGGATCGGTGCCAGACACTGAAAAAATCTTGATACGTTACAATATATTATGGGGTCGTTGTCAAATGCTGGCATCGGAAACGAAATATCCTCCCTGCAAAATGAAAAATTCCAATCGCTGAATGACCAGGATGCGTCCCCGGGTGAAAAGTGTGTGAGCGGGAATCCAAGATGAACGCCCGGGAGTGAAATATCGATGCGGTTGAGTCAAAATTCGATGCGGGGGAATCAAAATCGGGTGCGGGGGAGTCAAAAGTCAGTGCGGGGGGATGAAAAACTAATGCGGGGGAGTCAAAAATCGGTGCGGGGGAATTAAAAAATTTAACCCCAGGCCAAATCCCAAGGGTTCAAACTTAAAAAAGTGAGGACTAAGAAATTCACCGGGAAACAGAAATCTGTGGGAAAGAATCACCTTCTTTGTCTGGGAATTATTAGCGGGAGGGAAACTCCACTCGCTGTTATTCTCCGCTCCAGTTGGGTTTCCTCTTCTCGAGAAAGGCTGCGAGGGCCTCTTGCCGATCTCTGGTGGGAATGGTGATTTTATAGCACTGCTGCTCTAACGCCAATCCATCCCTATACTCTTTTTCAAGGCCTGCCTTAATGGCCCGCTTTGCCTGCCGCACGGCGATGGGAGCGGCCTGCACTATTTCCCGGGACAGTGACTCCGCTTCTTCCAGAACCCGGTCGGGTTCAACCACCTGATTGACTATCCCGTCTGCGAGCGCCTGAGATGCGGTGAACGTTTTACCCGTCAGTATCCATTTGAGGGCAGTCGATTCTCCGGCAATTCTCGCCAGCCGCTGGGTGCCGCCCGCCCCAGGGATGATTCCGAGCCGGGTTTCCTTGAATCCCACCTCTGCCTCATCCGAGAGGATACGAAAATCACACATCAATGCCAGTTCCAGCCCGCCGCCAAACGCTCCCCCCTGCATCGCACAAATAGTCGGAATCTCTAACTTATACCAGGAATACAACGTATCCTGGATTGTTGCCACAAATTTCTTTACTTCCTCATCGGACATGCCCTGGCGTTCTTTCATATCCGCACCGGCGCAAAAGACTTTACCGGCATTAGTGAGAATAGCCACCCGCACATCATCGCGGGAGTGCACACGTTCGATTAATTGCCGCAGCTCCCGGAGGGTATCGGAGTTGAGTGCATTGACCGGCGGGCGATCCAGAACGACGATCACTTGTGCATCACGTTCTTGAATTTGAAAATTCCGGAAATCCATATTGTTCGCCTGAATGATTCATTAAAAATTGCACGCTGATGGACACAGAAACAACTGATGGACACAGACCCTCCCTCCCTTCCCTGCACCAGGTACATAGGGTACATAAGTACATAGGTTGTAGGCGGTGAGAGAAGTGTTCGTGCACCGGCTGACCATCGACCGCTTCCGTCCTTATGTACCGTATTTCCGTATGGACCCGGTGGAGCAGGGTATGGGGGAACCTTCTTCGTCATCGACGTGCTGTTCTTTTTGAGTGCATGAACACATCGGGTTAGGGTATTCTTACCATCAAATTCGGGCAGTTCGATTTCTCCGACCTCCCCAGGATCCGTTCTTTCGGAGTTAATCTTCTTCCGGTGGCCAGGTGTATTCCTCGCGGTCATCGCCGATCGACTCTACATCGTCCAGTCCCTCCGGCGGGGGAATGACATATCGAACAGGAGCAATTTTCCCTTTCCGGTTGTAATGGCAATGAACTTCCTTTGTTTTCAACACACAATGCTCTATCCAGGTATTTTCCTCGATAATACTCCCGAAAATATACGATGTACCTTTAATCATTACCCGATCCCCGATGACGGTCGGATACTTGTCGCTGCCCGTCACATTCACACCGGATTCAATCCGGCACTGTTTCCCGATTCGGGTATTGCCCTTGATAATATTATCCTGAAAAATAATGGTATCATCCCCAATCACCAGTGTTTGATTGGGATACGTGCTGATCTCCACGTTCTTGTGAATCGTGACGTTCTTCCCGAAGACGACATTCCCGGTGATATGGGCGTTATCTTTGATGGTCAGACCGCGGGAAAACTGCATATTCCCGTTGATATAGACACTTTTTCCAATATTGATATCCAGAGGCTCGCCGCCCTTATCTAGTTCCAGGAGGCTCTCTACCATCTCATCATTGAGAAAAAAATCTTCCGGATCACGAAAGGCAATAATATCCTTTAACTTATCATAGGCCTCCCGCTGATAGTGCGAATTCATCTCCTTTAACACGCTTTTATTATTAAACCCGATCACATCCCGGCTCTCTCTGGCAGGTGTGCTCAGCACGGTATGGTTATGATCGCTAAAAATTTTTATTAAGTCCGTCACGTAGAGTTCCCCCTGCGCGTTATTAGCATCCAGATGGTGGATGAATCGATACAGAGGCTCGCCGCGAAATGCAAAGATCCCGGTATTAAATTCGTTGATTTCAAGCAATTCTTGTCGACTGAAGGAATAGGTATGTGAATCCAACTCCACAGAATGTGGTACACTCGGGGACAGGGCGCGAATGTCCTTGCTCTCCATAATCTGGATCACCTTACCCTGCTCCGTCCCGTTATCACTGGCCGGCACTCGTACGATTCGACCATAAGAATTATTTTCGGGATCCCCTTCATACTGGCCGGTCAGCACCATCATATCGGCATCGCTCTGCGTGAATTTTTCGGCAAAATCTCTCACTGTCTCCTCCCGGATCAGACCAATATCTCCGGGTAACACATAGATATCCTGTTCCTGAACAAAGTCGGGGAGCGCTTCCAACGCCACCCGTACCGCATGCCCGGTCCCTTTCTGCTCCTCCTGATACACATACGTCTGATTGTTCTGTTTCCCGACCGTCTCGATGACACTCTTCGCCTTAATACCCACAACGATGCAAAGATTCGCATTGTCTAATCCACGCCGTGCCGCCCGGGAGACACGCTCCACCGTAGTTTTTCCCCAAATCTTATGCAGCATCTTGGATCGCTCTGATTTGATGCGTTTTCCGTGTCCGGCAGCCAGAATAATCGCTGTGGCTTCTGCCGTGGGATCTAACTCGTCATTATAGCTCTGCAGGATGGCAGATAGTTCATGATCGGCCGGGATACTTGCTTCACTGCGGGTAGAATCGGATCCGTTACGTTGAAAAATGCCGGCGAAATTTTTCAATCCTTTGAACACCATAACAATTCCCTCATACTGGTTTAAAAAATATGCAAACTCTCACTGGTAAGTAAATTACAAATATTATCTGTCTTGGCAACTTTTCTTCTTCGTGACTATGAAGTCTGGTCAATTCCCAACCCAGGGCTAAAGCCCTGGGCTAATGGGAAAGGCCATTCAGCAGCAATACTCACGAAGGCCGTCTTCGGTTACACCTGAAGCACACCGAATTTCGGTGCGGGCATTCGTGGCTGATTCATTGCCATCTCCAGCCCGTGTATCAGCCAGGTTCTGGTCTCCTCGGGATTAATGATGGCATCCAGCCACATCCGGGCGGCTCCATATCTGGGGTCGCTTTGTTCTTCGTAAATTTCCCGAACCTCCTGCAGAATCGTCTGCTTTTGCTCTGTGGTGGGATTCTCCACCCGGGCCAGCCGAATTTGCGCCAGTGTTTTTGCCGCAGCTTCACCCCCCATGACGGCAATCCTGGCTGTCGGCCACGCCAGCATCAACCGGGGATTATAGGCCCGGCCGCTCATCGCGTAATTACCTGCGCCATACGAACCGCCGATGACCACGGCAAATTTCGGTACGACAGTATTGGAAACCGCATTCACCATTTTCGCGCCGTCCTTGGCAATCCCGGAGTGCTCCGCATCACGTCCCACCATGAACCCGTTCACATCATGTAAAAACACCAGAGGAATTTTATCCTGGCTGCAGTTCATGATGAATCGCGCTGCTTTGTCCGCACTGTCGTTATAAATAACTCCCCCCATCTGCATTTCGCCGCCGTGTGTCCTGACGACTTCCTTCTGGTTTGCAACAATGCCCACAGAAAAACCTCCGATGCGGGCGTGCCCACAAATCAGTGTTTTGCCGTACTCATCTTTATACGGATAAAATTCGCTGTTATCCACCACCCGTGCAATGATCTCCATCATATCATAGGTGCGGCCGTCTGCAGGCACAATACCATTGAGTTCTTCCTTCGGGAAGCGAGGTGCCTGAGGTTCGCTCCGATTGAACGGGGCGCGTCCGGGTGCACCCAGCGTACCGATGACCTGGCGTATCCGTTGGATGGCGTCGTCATCATCTTGCGCATGATAATCCGCTGTGCCGGAAATGGCGTTATGTGTGGTCGCTCCACCAAGTGAATCCTCATCAATGTCCTGCCCGATGGCCGCTCTCACCAGGGCAGGTCCTGCCAGAAACACGCTGGATCCTTCTGTCATGATGAATTTATCACACATCACCGGCAAGTAGGCGCCCCCGGCTACGCATGGCCCCATCACTGCAGCAATCTGCGGGACTCCTTCAGCTGAGAGACGAGCGTTATTGTAAAAAATTCGCCCGAAGTGTGCTTCATCCGGAAAAACCCGGTCCTGCATCGGGAGGAACACTCCCGCGGAATCCACCAGATAGAGAATCGGTAAATTATTCTCCAGCGCGATGGTTTGAGCCCGGAGAGTCTTCTTAAGCGTCACCTCAAAATAAGCCCCCGCCTTTACGGTCGCGTCATTGGCCACCACCACCACATCCCTCCCCTGCACTTTCCCGATTCCGGTGACCACGCCGGCAGCAGGCGCACCTCCATATTCCTGATACATGTCCCAGGCGGCAAAAATCCCCAGTTCGAGAAAGGGCATCCCCGGATCCAGCAAGCCACCGAGTCGCTCTCTCGCTGTCATCCGCCCCTTCGAGTGTTGACGCTCGATTCGCTTTCGCCCGCCTCCCAGCTGAATCTGCTCTTCCTGCTCCCGGATCTCCTGCACCAGCTGTTTCATGTACCGTGCATTGCGAGAATATCCCTGCTGATCCCATTCCGAAACCGATGTTCCAATCTTTGCCATATCGTTACCTCAACGCCGTAGGAGTTCCGATTCTCAAAATGATACAATATAATAATCAGCAGAGATATCTTCCGGGAATAATTTATCCGTTTCATACCAGAGATGACTTTGACATCCGTGAGTGCAGTCGCCGGTACCAAATCCCGGAAGAATATTATCCAGGCCGACCTGCGGCAGCTGTTGCAGTGTATGTTCGGTATCAAATTGTTCAGGATAACACCAGGCTTGCAGCACCTGGATATCCGGATGAGTGGTGAGATAATCAATATGCCAATGTTGCCTTTTCGTTCGTTCCGCATGCCGCTGAATGCGAGGGCCGATTCCCCACCGGGCCGAGCCGCCATAGTAATAAATACCGGAGAGCATTGCGCACATTCCCAACGCTCCGATTCGCACCATGAGGTTTTTCCGGGCACGCAGCCTGATAATATATCCGCCGGGACCAGGTTGCACACCCATCAAGTGCTCTGTATGGCTGGAAGGAGGAATGGCTCCATAAAGACCGGCTGCCGCCTTTCCCCGGTTTGAGTTGCTGGTGATAATGCTAGTTTGTAAATCATCGGCTGTTCCATGAGATTCCGGATGGCGGGGCCGCTAAACTGTGCCTGGCTCTGCTGAAAGGTGAACGTGGTTATGGCTTTATGATGATGTAGCCAGGAAGAGATCTGTTGAACCGAACTAGGCGGCCGAGGACCGGATTTTTCTCTGCCGGTGATATTCTGCTTCAGGCAGCTCTTCGTGCACGTGTTTGCCATCCCGCTTGACTATCCTACCCGGGGCTCCTACCACGGTACAATTCGGAGGGATGTCCCGATTAATCACCACGGTTTCCGCTCCGATTTTGACGTTATCTCCCACTGTGATGGGCCCTAACAATGTGGCAGCCGTTCCGATTAACACGTTATTCCCCACTGTCGGATGTCGTTTCCCGCGATAATGGCCGGTCCCGCCCAGTGTGACGTTATGAAAAATCACGCAGTTATGACCAATTTCCGCGGTCTCTCCGATAACTACACCGGTCCCGTGATCAATAAAGAAGCAACACCCGATTTTCGCACCCGGATGAATTTCCACACCACTCCAGAAGCGCGTAATGACTGAAAGGAAACGTGGTAAAACGGGCAATTTTACTATATGTAAAATATGGTAAAACCGATACGCGACGATAGCATGATATGGAGTATGCGCCACCAAAGTTTCCACAGGATTTTTTGCGGCAGGATCATTACGTGCAATGGCTTTGAAATCATGAACCAGCTGTCGCGGAAGTTTTTTGATCTCTCGCAGCGCCTGCTGCAGTGGTGAAAGCCCTTGTGGCCCTGGCTCAATATAGTTCGAGTGTTCCGGATTCATTGTGTCAAAACTCTACTCATTTCCTGGTTTCACAGTTCCTCCCATAACACCTGAAAAGGTAACAAAGTTGCCGTACATATCCTTTAAAAAGTTTCGCGATGATCAAAAAGATTGCACGCGCCGGAAGAATTAACTGAATTTTGTCTTGAAATCCTCATAATCCGTAATGGTAAGCGTGTGGCCCTTCTTGGTGATTGCACCCTTGTCTTCCAGGACTTTGAGCGTTCGAGACACCGTCTCCCTGCTGGTGCCGGCCATATTCGCGATATCTTGCTGATAGGGTAAATTATCAATCACCACCGCCCCTTTTTTATAGATTCCCCGTTCTTCCGCCAGCCTGAGCAACATGAGAGCAATCCGGTTTTCGGCATCACCCAGACTGAGACTTTCAATTAACTCATCGGATTTCCGAATGCGACCGGCCAGCTCCTGCAGTAAACAAACAGAAATCTTGGGATAGCGCTCCAGTAAATCCAGAAAATCGGCGCGCTTCAGGATAAATACCTGGGAATCCTCCAGCGTGACCACATTTGCGGAACGCGCTTCACCGTCGAAAATGGCCATTTCCCCGAAGAACTCTCCTTCACCAAGGATGGAGAGGATCACCTCACGTCCGTCTTCACTGATTCTGGTTATTTTGACACTTCCGGATTCAATAATAAAAAGCGTATCTCCCTCATCCTCCTCCATTAACACCATCTTATTCTTCGGATAGGAACGCTTCTGCATAATATCGGAAATCCTGTCCAGTGTCTCTTGATCCAGATCGGCGAAAATCGGGACGGTCTCCAGAATCGAGTACTTCATAATGACCTCAGTGAGTTTAATCCATTAGGTTTTTTAAGTTTAGACCTGTATCCTTTAAAATTCAAGAGTTTTATCTCCTGTTTCACTCTGTCTCCGAATCCTCTCCATCTTCGTCAGTATTCGGCTCATCTGCTTGTGATTCCTGCTTCTTCTCCTTCAATCCCACGCGGTCTAAGATATCAGGCACCAGGTCAATTACTTTCCCGACGGTGGTATCCTTGGAAGTCACGGGGACCAGCTGGACCTTCCCATTCGTAATCACAATAAAGGCAATCGGCTCTATGGAGGCACCACCACCACTTCCGCTGCCGCTTCCTCCATCTTTGGCGTCTTTCCCACCACCGGCGACGAAGCCAACGGATACCTTCGACACTGGAATGACCGTTGATTCGCCTGCCTGAATCGGATCGCCAATAACCGTCTGCGCTTTCGCCATCTGGCGTAATTCCGGTAGTATTGATTGAAGTAACTCTTCTAGCATTGAAGACCTCCCTGGACTTTGTCAAACTCTCTGTTTGAGTATCTATTTCCGAATTATTCATACACCCGAAAAGAACAGCACCTCAACAACGAAGAGGGTTCCCACATACCATTCACCACCCCGCCGGGTACATACGGAAATATGGTACATAAGGGCGGGAAGCGATTGATGATCAGCCGGTGCACGAACACTTCTCTCACCGCCTACATCCTATGTACTTATGTACCCTATGTACCCTGGTGCAGGGAAGGGAGGGAGGATCTATTCCTCTCAGTTGTTTCTGTGTCCATTTGCGTGCTATTTTTTTATGAACCATTCAGGTTATGATCATTATGCAAGTAATTTGTCGATTTTTTTCGAAATTACAAGAAAAAACGCATAGACAAGCACATGGCATCCACGCCAGAGTCCCCCGCCCATTCGCGCTGTCCCTGCGACCTTCAAATTACCTTCAACCATGGCGTCCACAAAATTCGGTTCAATTGATCCCCGAAGTTTCTTATTGAAACTACTCCCCCGCAATACACCAAAAATCAGTCCGGTATACATCGGATTGCCCGTCCCGATCATGAGGTCGGTCCGTAGATCGTCCGGTTTTAACCAGCTCCAGAGATGATGGAGCACGAGTCCGGCAAGTTTCCGCATATCCTGAAATGCCAGGAGTTTGAAAATACGCCGCATTTTCGGGTAGACCGTTCGAAGAGTACGAATTCCCGGAAATGGTTTTCCTGGTTGTTTCTCATGCTCCTTTTCCGGCTTCCTCTTTTTGGCTACACCAGGTTCGATGTGCCGGGTGATGCAGAGGAGGGAATAAGCGAATTCAGATTCTCCCCCGGATGTGCGCATATGCAGGGAGAGCACGCCCCAGAGGAATCGCACCCGAAAGGAAATGTCCTGTTCCGCACCGTGTGATTCCCGCTGCCACCGAAAGACATATTTCACGGGGAGGACACAGAGTATCAAACCAATGCCGCATAGAGTGACGAATATGATCGCGCCAGTACTCACAGGACTTCTCCGGAGTGTAAACAGCAGTTGACATCAACTGCTCTGCCGGTTAAATTATTCTGATTTTCTGATGAAAAACGAGGAAACCAGGGAGAATTATGCCAATAACACGCTCGGTAAAAAAGCGAGTACGCCAGGCAGAGAAACGCCGAACCCATAGTAAGCATTATAAAAGCCAGATGCGCAGTATGGTGAAAAAAATGCTCAACACCACCTCAAAGGATGAAGCAAACGCGGTGTACAACCAGACCGTATCCATGATTGATAAGGTGGCAAGTAAAGGAATCATTCATAAGAATAAAGCCGCTCGGGAGAAGCGGAAAATCACCAGGCATTTGAACGACCTTTCATAATCTCCCTTCCCGATAATCCGGTGATGGATCCGTTCTAAAAAGTATAAAGGACGTATTTTAAACCTTTCATGATACGATAATATTCTATGAAT
This sequence comes from uncultured bacterium, assembly GCA_964413425.1. Classification (GTDB taxonomy): domain Bacteria; phylum Fidelibacterota; class JAANXI01; order JAANXI01; family JAANXI01; genus DATFLS01. The sequence continues at coordinate 2,209 of CAYPST010000104.1, read as the reverse complement.
GTCGCTTTATTATATAACAACGTATCTTCTTATGTATTTTTTCATGGAATCTGTGGTCATCTGTGTTAATCCGTGGCTTCCATAGTTGTCGCAGTGATCATAACAAGCGCCCGGGATACTCGGACGCTTTTTTTCTCTGTCAGATGTCCACCCTGTAATTCGGCGCTTCCTGTGTAATCTTCACATCATGCGGGTGACTTTCCCGCACACCTGCCGGGCTGACACGAATAAATTCGGCTTCCTTTTTGAACTCAGGCAGGGTTGCTGCCCCGCAATAGCCCATAGCAGAACGGACGCCCCCGACCAGCTGGTAGATAGTATCACTCACCGGTCCCCGGTAGGGAATCATCCCTTCGATTCCTTCGGGAACAAGTTTGGCGGATTCATCCTGCATCTCCTGGAAGTATCGATCTTTGCTGCCTTCTTTCATGGCTCCGACCGATCCCATGCCGCGATACGTTTTATAGGATCTTCCCTCATACAGAATCGTTTCTCCCGGGCTTTCTTCCATTCCGGCAAAGAGTGATCCGATCATCACCGTATCTGCTCCCGCCGCCAGCGCCTTGGCAATATCCCCCGAATAACGTATTCCTCCGTCGGCGATGACCGGAATACCTTCTTTTACTGCTGTACCGGCACAATCAGTAATTGCGGTAATCTGTGGTACTCCCACGCCGGAAACGACCCGGGTGGTGCAGATGGATCCCGGGCCAATGCCAACCTTGATGGCATCCGCCCCGGCATCGATGAGTGCCTGAGTCCCTTGCCTGGTGCCGACATTCCCGGCGATAACATCTGTGTTCGGAAATCGCTTTTTCAGTTCCTTCACCATCCCGATGACCCGTTCGGAATGTCCGTGTGCGGTGTCAACCACCAGAACATCGACCGAGCTCTCCACCAGTAATTCCGCACGTTCCAGAGATTCCGGCACCACTCCGACTGCCGCGCCGACAATCAACCGCCCGTGTTCATCCTTGGTCGCATTGGGATATTGATTCCGCTTCTGAATATCTTTGACTGTGATGAGGCCACGCAGCGAATCATTGCCATCAACCACCAGCAGCTTTTCAATTTTGTGTTTCTGTAAGATCGACTCCGCTTCCTTCAAGGTTGTTCCAACCGGAACGGTGATCAGATTCTCCTTCGTCATCACGTCTTCAATCAGTTGCTCATGGTCTGTTTCGAAACGCAAATCCCGGTTGGTTAAAATGCCCACCAGCTTGTTCTCATCGTCCACTATCGGAATGCCGGAAATTTTATACTTGGCCATCAGCTCCATTGCCTCCGACACCTTGCGATCGGGTGGAAGGGTGACCGGATTCAGAATCATCCCGCTCTCCGAGCGTTTAACCCGGTCCACCTCTTCCGCCTGGGTCCTCTTGCTCATATTCTTATGCAGGATCCCGATGCCGCCCTCACGGGCCACGGCAATGGCCATATCACTTTCGGTCACGGTGTCCATTGCCGCACTCACCAGGGGAATATTCAATGTGATCTTTTTCGTTAACCGGGAAGAAACATCGACATTTTTCGGCAAAATATCACTCCGTTGAGGCACAAGCAATACATCATCGAAGGTAAGAGCCACTTCCATTTTTTCTGTGTTCATCATATCCTTATCTTGTCATTTCAGTTAGTCTATTCATGTATTCATTTCATTTACATTCAACATTTCTAATCAACTTGTACGAGAATTATTCAGTGCAGTCTGTCACACGCGCAGGGTGTTTATAAAGAAGAATGAGAGGATCAGGTTGTTTGTTCCACCAAAATAACTTCATCAGCGCACTCAAGTAAATTTCGTAAATTTATATGTTCAGCTTACTGAAAGCAAACAATTTCTACCTGAAGATGAATCATCTGTTAGAAACCCGGGTGGGAACTCGTTTTCCGAAACGGCAATTCTTGATGGACTCGAAATCCTTTGCTTCCGGAATCCAGTGAATCGAAATACTCGGCAGTAAAACAAACTCTCGTCTATGAAAATCGTGACAGATTAATGTAAAGGGAGTATATTCTCCTGCTACAAGAAGATCGCCGGTTCACAAATTCGTTGCTCAACGCCACAGCCATTGCATATCGAACAGCGGAAGGAGATGCCACTGCTCGCCATACGGATACTGTCCGCAGGTCAGTTTGCAGCCGATTTCCAGGAGCCACCCGGAACTGATTTTCCACCGGAGCAGCCCCTTTTGCTCAAAGAAAATAT
>CAYPST010000103.1:0-14783 GCA_964413425.1 uncultured bacterium | reverse complement strand
CGAGAGATGGGAAGAGTCTGTACGTGAGTCGAATATGAGAAAAATGTCAGTGGTCAGTGGTCAATTGTCAACCGTCAATGGTCCGGCTCCTCCGGCGGAGACCCTTCGGGTCGGCGGAGCAGTATATCATGAAGAGAGCGGGAAATGGTGACATCGTCCGGAGAAGGTGTCAGGCTACATTCACGTCGGAATACCGATTGACGGTGTCCCCGATTCGTCGTTTGTTGCCACCAATTGTGATTACAGGACTATGATGGTAGGTACTCAATCAGCTGTAATTTTTCTATGTATCGATAATCTTTCTGATTTTTGCTGACAAATGGCATAAAAAAAGAAAGACCGGTGGCGGCAATCAGGGCGTCTGCTATTAACAGTCCGTGGCTGAGACGGTATGTCCTCAACAGGTCTTTCGCTTGTCCGGAGATATGTGGGGTAATTTCGAGAATTTGGAAATGCTGAAGAAAATTATCGAGGGTGCTCAATTCCTCTTTACTGGCGCAGCCAACTATTAATTCCATTTCGGTGACTGCGCTGATTGCCAGCTGATTACGCTCTCCGGACTCGGAAGGAAAAGTCACCGCCTGATCGATGCCCCGACCCACATCAATTAATATATCAGTGTCCACCAACAGGAGATTGTTGTTGTCTACTTGCCCCATTCGGACCGTCTTTTCTCTCTTACCCAGAACACGCTGTCCCGGAACTCCTTGCGATCTTTCCAGATCCCGACAAATGCTTCTTCAGAAAAGCTCCCTGCCTTTTGCTTCTCTGTCATTGTTGTAGAGAGGTATTTACTGCGGAGGAATGCGATAAAGTCTCGTACCTCATTTCGCAAATTCTCAGGAAGAGATTCCAGTTGCTCAATGGTTTCTTTCGTGCTTTTCTTCATCGGTTTTACAATTCCCTTATTTATTGAGCGCTCTGTTAATTATACCGAGAATTCTCTGACATTGGAAGGATTATCTGTGCACAGGGGGAAGGGAGAACGATCCACCCGGACACCACGCCGGTATATAGCCACGGATTGACACGGATAAAGAAGTGAAAGGGCAAACGGCAAAGGGCAAAAGCAGGTGTTGGGGTGATTATGGAGCGATGCGAGAGATGGGAGGAGTCTGTGATCGAGTCGGATATAAAAACAATGTCAATGGTCAACCGTCAATCGTCAGTTGTCAATAGGCAAAGATTTAGGGCAGGTCCACCCCGCAGAATTCACACAGCACGCAGCACAGAGGAACACGAAGAAGGAAAAGTGTGCGAAGACGCGCCTCCCCCTCTCTTGGGAGGTGGAGGATGTCGAGGTGGGTTGCAAGAGAGGGAGACCGAGGGGGTGAGTTGTCTGGAGAGCACCGGAGGCTGGGAGAATGCACTCACTGGTGGATGTGAGTGGAACGAGAATCGTGGATAAAAAGTGAGAAGTGAAACGTGAAAAGTGAGAAGCAAGCGTTGGGCAACTTTGGAACGAAGCGAGAGATGGGAAGAGTCTGTACGTGAGTCGAATATGAGAAAAATGTCAGTGGTCCGTGGTCAATTGTCAACCGTCAATGGTCCGGCTCCTTCGGCGGAGACCCTTCGGGTGGGAGGAGCAGTATGTTATATGTCGTGAAGAGACCGGGAAATGGCAACGCAGTCAGGAGAATGTGTCCGGATATCTAATTGTATAAGGAGGGGATTGGTTATTTTTTCTTTGCGTCCATTGCGATCTCTGCGACCTCTGCGTTTTCCAAACAGTCTCTGGCCATTTAAATCCCGGGCAGGCTCAAGCCCATGCCTCACGGAGAAACCTGATGAAGTTCCTGTGCAGAATATTCTCAATATCCTCCGCGGTATATCCTCTCTCACGGAGGAGCGCTGGAATTTTCTGCAGGTCCGCAATGGTATCCAGGTCATACGGACACTGTTCCGTGCCGTACCCGCCGTCCAGGTCGCTTCCCACGCCGGCATGGAGTGCATTGCCTGCCAGCTGACAGATATGATCGATATTATCGACCATGATATTTAGGGTCACGTTCATTTCCCTGGGGTCGGATTCCCCCCGAATCCAGTCCGGCACCATCATCCAGGCGTCCAACGGGACTCCGATGACTGCTCCACGGCCTATGAGCTCCCTGATCATGTCATCGCTGAACTGGCGGTTGTGGTTGACAAATGTGCGGCAGTTGTTGTGGCTTGCCCAGAGAGGTCCGCCGTACAGGTCCAGCGCCTCCCGGAAACAGTCATCATTCAGGTGGGTCACATCCAGGATCATTCCCAGGCGCTCCATCTCCCTGAGCAACCCACGTCCTTTCTCCGGCAGTCCGCCGGTGGAATCGGTTCCGTTGGCGTATACGCCCGGTCCGTAATGTGCCGGACCCACTGCCCGGAGTCCGTAATCATACGCCCGCTTCAGATGCCGCATGGAAACGATGGAATCGGCTCCTTCCAGGCTCAGCATATATCCGATGGGAGTAGTATCCCGGGGATTCTCCCATAAAACAAGATGTGCGTCCAGGGAAGGGATATCGGTAATCCGGGTCATTTCGCCTGCTTCCTCCATTGATTCATACCAGGCCAGCTGCCCCTGCGTCTGTGCCCAGGCCTGCTCCTGCGAATGCCATCCCGGCAGACGATTCCCCGCCTCCACGTACCTGGCTATCTGGGTTGCCACACAGATTCCGACGTTTCCCTTCCGCATGGCCGGCAATGAGACAGTGCCGTTGCCGCGGTCAGGCTGATCGTCCATACCACGTTCGCTCTCCCGGATTTCCTGCACCGTCCACCGCAGATCCCGGTTCCATTCCATGGCATTCATGGATAAGTCAAGATGAGCGTCAAATATCAGCGATTGCTGCTCGGAATTCGCCATCAGTCAGAATCCGTCATCTGTTTAATACACCCTGTTTCTTGCCGTCACCGTCCATTTTTCGCTCACCTCATGATCCCGCACCACGTACACCTGCTCGTGCAGGGCCATGGTGGGACAGATATGGGTAGGAATGCCGTACAGGCAATCTCCGACCGAGTAACGGGCTGCCTCCTCACCGGTGATAGTCAGGTGTTCCTCGCTGTGATTCACCGGCGTATACTCTTCCATCTCCGGGAACCACACCCTGGGATGCGGTTTTTCGGAAGCCACCGCTTTGTGCCCCAGGTCCAGGCAGATGGTGTCCGGCCCGGGCTTGCTGATAACCCGGGTGAAGAGCACGGCGGCTTGCAGAAAATGCAGGTCCGGGAAGCTGGTGCCGTACCCGTAATCCCAGAGAAGGGAGGTGCCCGGACTGAGCATCCGCTCTTCATACAGAGCGTGCACCGGGAAGGTCGGGGTGCCGCCGCAGACGATTTCGGGAATGTCCAATCCGGCGGATTCTAACTTGTTGATCAGTTCGGCGACCGGTGCGAATGCCCGGTCACATTCCGCCTTCCGCTCCCGGAAATCTCTGGTGTGAATGTGTCCGTCGTATATGTGTAACCCTCCCACCGTCAGAGAGCCGGACTCCCGGATATATTTGTACAGATCGAACGCTTCCTGCCCCGGTGTAACACCGGTCCGCCCCATCCCATTATTGATGTCCAGATAGAGGGTCACAGACATATTACGGGCTTCTGCTTTCCTTTCAATTTGCTCGCATGCCACCAGGCTGTCCGTGAGCAGCGACATCTGTACGTCAGGGTGTGCAGTCAGAATATCGAGAAACTTATCAACCGCCGGTCCTATCAGAGCATACGCCAGGAGCACGTCTTCCCCACCGCTGCCGGCTGTCATTTCCAGCTCGGAAAGGGTCGCACATTTGAACCTGGTGATCCCCTCTTCCAGCTGAAACCGGACGATTTGTGGTAGTTTGTGGGTTTTGACATGGGGCCGCAGCCGGTGCGGACCGTCGGCAATCCCGATCATTCTGCGGATATTTTCCCGTACCCGGTCGGGATAAATCAACACAGATGGTGATAACACCTCAACTTCATTTCGTATGCAAAACCAGGTTGACTGCACTTCCATAATCAGTCCTGCAGTTCAAAGATCGCTTCGATTTCACAGGCAATATTCCCCGGCAGAGAATTCCCCACGGCACTGCGGGCCCCGACGCCGTTCTCTTCGCCGAACACTTCTTGCATCAATTCGCTGAATCCATTAATCACCTGGGGCTGCTGTTCGAACTCGGGATAGCAGTTCACCATGCCCAGAGTTTTGATGAGTCGCTTGATCTTATTCAGAGTGCCAATCTGACCCTTCATGGTCGATAACATGGTCAACCCGACCTGCCGGGCAGCCGTCTGTCCCTCTTCCAGGGAAAGATCTTTCCCCACCTTTCCGGTGATGAGAGATCCGTCGCTCCTGACCGGTCCCTGCCCGGAGACATACAGGTAGTTCCCGGTGATAACCACCGGCCTGTAGACGCCCCCTGCCGCCGGCGCGGGCGGCAGTTCAAGTTTTAGGTTCCGGATTTTCTCTTCGATAGTCATGATACCTCCCTGTGTGAAATTATACAAATAAACTCAGGATCATCGCCCCTATTAATCCGATCACAGCCACGACGGTTTCCATCACCGTCCAGGTGAACAGGGTCTCTTTGATGGATAAGTTAAAATATTCTTTCACCAACCAGAAGCCTCCATCGTTGACGTGAGACAGGATCAAACTCCCCGCCCCGATAGCGAGGACCATCAATTCCGGAGAGACCGAGGACGCCCGAACCACAGGCAGGATGATACTCGCCGTAGTGAGAGCCGCCACGGTGGCTGATCCGATGCTGATCCGGATCGCCGCCGCAATGATCCATCCCAGCAACAGAGGCGACACTCCGGTTCCCTTTAACATCTCTGCCACATACGAACTCACTCCGCTTTGTACCATCACCTCTTTGAAAGCGCCGGCACCGGCGATAATCAGGAAGACCATAGTAATACTGGAGACGGCACGCGCCAGATCCTCCATCAGGGGTTTCATCTGCCGCCCGCGCCGGAGGCCCAGAAAATAGACCGCCACCAGAACGGAGAGCAGCATAGCCAGCACGGGATTGCCAACAATCTTCAGCATCCGGGCAGCCGCTCCGGACCCGGAAAGGAACAGGGAGGCAATGCCGGACAGGCCAATCAGAATCACCGGGAGCAGCGCACAGAAAAAACTGATCCCTGCCGGGGGCAGATTTTCCTCGCTGACCTCCCGGGTCACATAAAAGTCCTCCAGTGGCCTGGGATTATAATGCTTCATACGGGAGGACAGAATGGGACCGCCAATGATAATAGCCGGAATCGCCACCAGAATCCCGTAAATCAGAGTGGTTCCCATGTCTGCGTTGAATATCTCGACCACCGCCGCGGGCCCGGGATGGGGCGGCAGATAACCGTGCGCGACAGACATCCCCGCCATCAGCGGGATACCGATATACATCAAAGGAAGCCCCGTGGTGAACCCGATGGTGAACACCAGAGGGATCAGGATCACGAAGCCCACCGAGAAAAACATAGGAATACCGACCACGAACCCGGTCAGCATGAGTGCCCAGGGCACCTTTTCGGTACCAAAAAAATTGACCAGACTTCTGGTGATTCTCTGCGCTGCCCCGCTTTCGGCAACCAGTTTGCCCAGCATAGCGCCGAATCCCAGGATCATCACCAGAGAACTCAGGGTAGCTCCGATCCCGGTTTGAATTGCAGAGATGGTATCTTCGAAGGGCAGGCCGCGGGCCAATCCCAGGTACATGGAGACAATCACGAATGCCAGGAAGGCGTCCAGCTTGAGCGCCGTGATAAGCAAAAGAAGAATCCCGATTCCGGAGAGTACGATCAGCAGCGTCATGTACTATCCGGTTCCACTGTATTTCATAACGGTGGTATAGATCATCGCCAATTCTCACGTATATCAGAAGATGGACTTACTCCCGGGAATTCCGGCTTCACCCGGCGGGAGAAATAATAGATACGACAATTCGAAGATGAATGCAACGGAAGAATGGCAGGTGGCGTAAAAGCTTTGGGGACTTAGGTGTATAAGGTGCATAGGGTACATAGGTACATAGGGTGCATAGGTAAATAGGTGTGGAGGGTTTATATGTGTATAGGGCAGGTGAAGGGATTGATGCGGTGTATTGAATAAACTCTATGACTATTACAGGAGACTGATCCGGGCAGGGAGCGGGGTGGGCATCCCGCCCCTTTCTTTGGTGAAGGAGAAGGATGGCGGGTGAGGTTGTTGTCTCCCTCTGACTCCCCCTTAGCAAAAGAAAGAACTCGAATGGGGCCCTTCACAGCATTAGCGTCTGTTCCATCTCCTGAGCAAAGTGAATAGCCATAATAATCTCTGTTAAAAATTCAAGGTCTATTCCAGGAAACGTATCCTATTCACGTGCTCCCTTATGTACCTATGTACTTATGTACCCGGGAGTCAGTGGGAGGGGAAATACCGGTCGTTGTACAGGTCACTCAGACTTTGGTACTTCTCCTTCCCCTGCTGCAACGGTATGAGGCGACTCCTTTTTCTTCAGTTTCACTACCATCGATGTTAGCACCGGCGTCAAAATCGCCGTGGTAATAGTAGATGCAGCGACTAACGGAGTGGCCGCTTTTGCCAGGGTTGCCATACTTGGATCCGCCAGGGCAATGGCATGGGGTGTGGCCACAGCATTCCCTGCGGTACTGGAAGCAGCTGCTCCGGCGATTCCGCTTCCGCCGACCGCTCTGTCTGCGAAGATGTTAAACACACCGCCAACGAAAGTGGTCAGGATGCCCAGAATGACCCCGGGCAGACCTGCTTCTATCAGCATCTCCAGGTCAATACCCGCTCCCAGGGCAAACGCGAAAAATGGTATGAGCAGCGGACCGCCCTTTATCAGGAAGTCGCGCATATCATCGTCCAGATTGCCCAGAATCATTCCGATGACGATGGGGATGATGACCGCCACCAAACTCATCAGGGGAATTTGAGCCAGCCCGGCTGCACCGATGGCAATCATAGACAGGAACGGGCCGTCATTAATCGAAATGATGGCAATGGCGCCCACATCCGTTTCATCGCCGAATTCACCGGCAAGAGCGGCATATAAACCGCCGTTGGTATTACTCATAGCAGAGATAATGGCCAGCGCAGAGAGGCCGAAGATCCCTTCCCGACCGAATAGTGCGGCAACCAGTAATCCGACTGCCACGGACATAACAAACTTTGAGAATGTGACCGCAAACCCTTTCGTTAATGCCCTGGGCGCGGTTTTCACTGTGATACCTGCTCCCATGCAGAGTAAAAAGGCACCGATGAGTGCCGTGGCGCCGTTCTTAAATAGTGCGGTCGTAAAGCCCCCAATCTGCAACGCCTGCGGAAAGAACGTATTCACGAGCGCACCGAGTATCAGCGGGACTACCATCATCCCACCGGGAATTCTCTCTACAGTCTTTTTTATCTTCATTGCTCAGATCGCCTGTTATACTTATCCTGAATGAGTGGCTATAAAATAGCACGCAGATTAACACAGAAACAACCGATGACCACAGATTCTCCCGCCACTCCCCAAAACCTATAGATGTCATATGCATTACTTCTGGCACAGGTATAAGGATTTGTCACTTCAGTTGTCAAATTTTCAGGGATACCCGATTGGCAGAGAGATTCCCTGTTTCCTCCTTACGCTGTACCGGGTGCGGCGGAGGCAGGCCTCTTTTCTCTTTACTTGAGAGTGTTTAGAAAACATGAGCCTGATACACGTTGGTGCACTCGGCTTCTGTTTAGTATGGAGAGAAGATATAAGCACAATGTATGACGCTATTTGGACGGATATATTGTATATTTTCTTGGCGGTCTTTGTCCCGAAGTTATACCGTTGGGGCGCCATTCGAGCCAGAGGCTCTCCTTCGGAGCGATCTTTGTCCCGTCCTGACGGGATCTCTTTGAGGCGTTTTCTAAATAGACTCATAGATTATTTCGGATAAGCAGCTTTGCCATTTCATAGGCATTGTGAAAACTCTTCAACGATGCGATTCCCTGATAGGCAATATCATATGCCGTGCCGTGATCGACAGAGGTCCTGATTATCGGTAACCCCAGGGTGACGTTCACCCCTTCCTCAAATCCTGACAGCTTCATCGGAATATGGCCCTGGTCGTGATACATGCAGACCACGGCGTCATAGCGACCGTTCACTGCCTGATAGAAAACTGTGTCCGGCGGTTCCGGTCCTGACACATCCAGCCCTGTTTTCCGGGCCATTTCCACGGCGGGACCGATCTCCTCTACCTCCTCGTCTCCGAATGCACCGTGTTCACCGGCATGGGGATTGAGTCCGGCCACTGCAATACGTGCTTCAGGGCGCAATTTTTTCACCGCATCCTCGGTCAATCGAATGACATCGTATACTCTGTCTCTGGTCACCTGCTCAATTGCATTTCGAAGGGAAACGTGCGTGGAGCAATGGGTCACAATCAGTTCTTTGGAAGTTAGCATCATGGTGTAATTCGCAGTGCCGCACAGGGAGGCTATGTACCCGGTGTGCCCGGAAAAATCTTTTTCGGTCAGCCGGATGGCTTCTTTGTTAACCGGCAGAGTCACTATCGCGGTGAGGTGTTCATCCAGTGCAAGCTGGGTGCCCTGTCGCACATAGTCCAGGGCCGCCCTGCCGACCTTTTCTGAAATGCGGCCCGCTGTAATATCTTCCTTCCTCAGCAGGTCCGGATCGTACACGTTGACGTACTCCGGTTGATAATCTTCCATATCCGCCATTGTTCTAATAGATACATTCAGGGATAGATATTCATTACACGCGTCCAGAACCGCGTAATCCCCTATCACAATGAATTGCCCGGTGAGAAGATTTTCCTGAGAAGCACGTAACAATATCTCCGGTCCCACACCATTGGCATCACCCATTGTTATACCGATCATCGTGGTTTCCCCCGCACGTATCGTATAATTTCAAGTATAATATCTTCCTGTCCGAATCCACCTGCCTTGGAGATCAGAAAATGCGTTCCGGAGGCTCCTTCAACTTCGGACAGGACTGTCCCCGATGTGATTTCCGTAAGCGGACGGATTCCGGTGAAGGACATGGCATGCATGATCCCCATCAACGTATCTCCTCCGAATACCACACAGGTGCGAAATTCGGACTCCCGAAAGATGTTTGCCACCATGATTCCGATGTGACTGGCAGCGATTTTATATATCTCCTGAGAGGAGATCGCCGGATTGATTCTGTCAAGATAATTGTCAACCGCTTCCCTGGACGGGGTGGTTCGAATAATCAAATCCTCCCCATTGCCAGCAGCTTTCGCACTCCGATTGCGGATATTCTTATATTGGTCTGTCGTTTCGAAGTCTTCCCGCAGCAGGTCCTCCGGTGAAAGTGAAACCGAACTGACGCCCATTTTTTCCGCATATTCCACCTGTTTCAGAGACACGTGGTTCAAGCTGCCGTTAATGATCAATAACGGCCCGTCCACCTGAATTTCCTGAGTTGTGTCTCCCGGTAATTGCAAAAGGTCCGGCAGCAGTTCGGCAAAACCGGCGGAGCCTGCCGTCAATCCCGGTAAATTTTTCGCCAGCAGCACCTCCCCGATTCTCCGGAGATCATCCCCGGTTTCACAATCGCAGACGATAATGTCTCCACCCTCAAAATCTACTTCTCCATCTCCCCTGATTTCGTCGAGAAAGACAGTCACCACCTTGCACTCCGTCTGCCGTTGTATAATATCGGGAATGGAACTCGTATTTAAGGGTTCCAGCGGATCTTTCCCGAACTCGGTTGTATGCAGCAGTTCGTTGCCCACATAATGACAGCCCTTTCTGGTGAAACGCTTCGCCCCGGGAAAGGCGGGAATGAAAACCAGCCTTTCTTTTTGAGAAGCCCCCAGGACCGCCTCCAGTTCAGCACCTACATTGCCCCGGAGAGTGGAGTCTGTCTTTTTATAAAAGAATTCGACGCCCCGCTCCCGGGCACGTTGCGTAATTGTTTCCACCTTTCGTGCGGCCTGAGGAGCGGGGATATGCCGGCTTTCCGTGTCCATCACCAGCACCTGGATATCCGACCCCAGAGAGGTGATATCGATTTCCGGATCGATGGTAACGAAGGTGGAAATCCCACGCCTGGCCAGCTGAACGCCTGTATCAATGGCGCCGGTTAAATCATCTGCAATGATGAGCAGCTGAACCATATAATACTTCTCCAGGGGAACAGATTAATTTTCTGAAGAGTAATTGCCAGCAGATAATATATTCCTTCTGCCGCAGTCCTCCAAACTATACTCTTTGCATCATACGCTAAAATCCCCGGATTGCCGGACCAAACAATCTGATGCGATGGTAAAGGACTGGAAAAACGGCAAACGGCAGATGGCAGACGGCAAACGCATGAGTTGGTGCGAGTGAGAGCGAACGCGATAGTGCGGACTATTCAATACCAGAGTCAGGTGTCCGACAGATTTCGTCAATTGTGAGTCGCCTATTGTGAGTAGTCGATCTTTAATAGCGCGGAAGAAAGTGCAGCCCCGGAAGAATTGTCTCCTCCTGCTTACTTACCATTGACCATTGACCATTGACGGTTAGTCACTGTTTTTGAGATCCGACTCAAGTTCAGACTCCTCCTATCTATCACATCGCTCCATAATTTCTCAACCCTTGCATCTGCCGTTTGCCTTCTTGTTTCTGCCTTTTCACGGCAATTTGTGATAATCCGTGAAATCTGTGGCTTTTTATCGGGTGGAAGGGCGGACTTCAGGAAACGGCGCGGTCGTCCAGTTCATCCTGCTGGCGGACGAACAGGCGGGTGTAAACGCCGTCATTGGCAATAAGATCATCATGGCGTCCCTGCTCGGCGATACGGCCGTTGTCCAGCACCAATATGCGGTCGGCGTCCATGATGGTGCTCAGCCGGTGGGCGATGATGAGCGTGGTTCTGTCCTGCATCAGGGTGTCCAGAATATACCGGATGGCTTGTTCGTTATCGGCATCCAGGTTGGAGGTGGCTTCATCCAGGATCAGGATGGGGGCATCTTTCAGGAAGGCCCGGGCAATGGCGATCCGCTGCTTCTCGCCGCCGGAGAGCCGGGAGCCCATTTCTCCGACTTCCGTGTCCAGTCCATCCGGCAGTGTGCGGACCAGCGCCTCCAGATTCGCTTTCCGAACCGCGGATTCCAGTTCTTTCTCGCCGGCATCCGGCTTGCCCAGGAGGATGTTCTCCCGGATGGTGGTGTTAAAAAGATAGGTCTGCTGGGAAACCACGCCAATGTTTGCCCGGATATCTTCGAGCCGCAGGGAGGTGAAATCCGTTCCGCCCAGCAGGATGCGTCCGGCATCCGGATCCCGGAAGCGCAGCAGCAGATGCACGATCGTCGATTTCCCGGCACCGCTGGGTCCGGCCAGTCCCACCGTTTCACCCGGACGAATTTCGAAGTTGAGGTTTGTCAGTACCGGACCTGTCGCACCATTCCCGTTGACGGAAGGATAGCGAAACGACACGCTCTCGAATCGCAGAGATGGAGTAAATTCTTTCACTTCCACAGGATCGTCCGGCTCCCCGATCACCCGGGGCCGGTCCATGAGTTCGAACAACCGGCCTGCACTGGCTAGTGCGGTGTTGAAATCGGTCAGGGCCTCGGTCATTTTAGTCAGTGGATCCAGACTGAGATATCCGACGGCCACTATGAGCGGCACGGTAGTTACTCCGATGACCCCATCAGTGACCAGCCGCACTCCCGCCGCCAGCAGCGCCACTGCGGCACCTGCGGTCAACGCTCCGTTCAGCCCGCTTTGCACCGCCTGAGATGCCTTCTGCTTTTGTTCAAGAGTCGCAAGTGCCTTCCCCTGCGACCGGAGTTCCTGCCGGCGACGATCCCCATATCCGAACGCCAGCACCGTTCGTAATCCCTGGAAGCTGTCGGTCAGGAAGGCATTCACCTGACCGGTGGCTTTCCGGACATCAACGCTGACATTATTTTTTGAATGGAGCACAATCAATGGTATCCCGGCTCCCAGCAGGAAAACAAACGGCAGCAGGATCCAGCCGAAGAGAGGATGAATGAGAAACAGCACTGCACCAGCCGCACCGGGGATGACCGCTGCCGTGATGACCGGCGCAATGGTATGGGCATAGAAGGGCTCCACCCGGTCTACATCGGAGGTCACCCGGGAGACCACATCACCGCTCTGCATCTCCGGGAGACCGGCGGGTATCAGCGGCTCGATACGCTCGTAGAATGTATTTCGTAATAACGAGAGGAGCCGGAAGGCCACGTAATGGCCGGTGAACTGTTCGAGGTACCGGAACAGGCCTTTCAGCATCCCGATGCCGGCCAGCACAGCCAGAAAGGGCCAGAAGATGTGCGTTCTCCCATGCACGGCTGTCTGTCCGATGCCCCAGATGGCCGCGGCGATCAACAGGATACCGGCGGTCTGGTTCAATATTCTGGCAGTCACGGAAGCGGCCATGATTTTCCGGAGCGGACGTATGAAGGAAAGGAGCCGCCGGATGACGGTGCGTCGCTTCATCCCTGCACTACCTCCCTGGCTTGCTGGATGCGGCCATTAACAATCCGGGCATAAATGCCCTCCCGTTCCATCAGAGACTCATGATCTCCCTGCTCGACTATTCGTCCGCCCTTCATGATCAGAATACGGTCCGCCTCCCGCACCGTACTAAGTCGATGGGAGATAATGAACACCGTCTTCGCCCGCATGAGATGTTCCAGGGCTTCCTGAATTAATGCCTCGTTTTCGGTGTCGATCTGGGAAGTAGGTTCATCCAGGATAATGAGCGGGGCATCCTTCAACAGGGCACGGACGAGGGCCAGACGCTGAGCCTGTCCGCCGCTGAGGGTGGTGCCCCGCTCGCCAATGATGGTCTCATAGCCCTCGGGAAGACTCATGATGAATTCGTGAATCCTGGCAGCCCGGGCGGCGTTCTTCATGTTTTCCGGAGATGCATCCGGGTTCGCCACCTGCAGATTCTCGCGGATAGTACCATGAAACAGATACGGGTTTTGGCTGACCAGCGCCATGCTCTGTCTGAGCGATTGAAGACTATACTCCTCAATCGGACGGGCTCCCAGCCGAATCTGTCCCTGGTCCGGCTCCACGAACCGGAGCAGCAGGTTGATAACCGTAGTCTTCCCTGCACCGCTGGGACCGATGAGAGCCACGGTTTCTCCGGGCGCTATTTCCAGCGATAAATTCCGCAGCACCGGTGCACCATCTCTGGAATAAGAAAAAGTAACATTCTCAAATTGTGCGTGTGGTTCAATTTCCGCCTCTTCCGGTGCGTCTTCCTGCTCTGCAACTTCCGGCTGTTCGTCCAGGAAGGCGCCTGCCTGCTTTGCCGCCGACCGGCCGATGGCCCCGGCAAAGAAGAACTTGCCGATGAGGTTCAGCGGCCGGGTCGCCACCAGGCTGAGCAGCACCAAAGTGATCCCGGCACCGTAAGTGACAGCCTCCACTCCAATACGCAGAAACGCCACACCGGTGACGGCAACCGTGGTTCCCAGGGCGAATCCCCAGTCCACCAGGAACAAGGCCAGCTGATTCACCGCCAGAAGGTGCATGGTTTCCTGCCGCAGGCGTTCGCTTTCCTCCCGCAGCTGTTCGCCCCGGACCTTGCCCAGGTTCAACATCTTTAACGTCGGCAGCCCCTGGAGACTGTCCAGGAATTGCGCACTCAACCGGCCTTCGGCGGCGAAATACCGGTCGGTGACCGATTTGAAGCGCCGCTGCACCAGCATCAGGAAGGCGGGGGTCAATGGAATGCTTATGACTAATGTTAGGCCAACCACCCAATCGATGGTCATGATATATCCTACCAGCAGAAGCGGGGTAATCATTCCGATGATGAACTGTGCCCAGTAGACGCCGTACAGCGTCTCCAGCCATTCCATCCCCTCAACCGCCAGGTTGACCAGTTCGCCCGTGCGCTTCTTCCCCAGAACCCCCGGTCCCAGACGCAGAGCATGCTCGTATATGCGATCGCGGACTGTCATTTTGGTTTCCGCCGAGGTACGAAAGGCGGCGAACTTCTCCAGCCAGCCAAACAGGAGTTTGAAGAACACCACTCCGGCCAGCCAGTGCCAGAGATTTGCGAATGCGGCGTGCCCCTGCAGCAGGTTATCGAGGAGTACTCCAAGGAGAGTGAACAGCGCCACGGTCAGAGCGATATTGATAGATCCCGCCAGCACAGCAATCCCGAGCCAGTGGCGGGTAGTGCCGGACAGCAGCCGTTTATCGAGTCCCATCATAGTGACTGCCCCGGAACTTGTGAGACTATAGTGGAAACCACTAATTGACACAGCCGGTCCCGATGTATCGGGGAATGAACACGAATGAACAAAAAATGGATGTAACAAATCATATTAGTTTACGAAGATTCCTTTCACCGGTGCAGTTCATAATCTCCTAAATACTAAATAGTGAAAATGCCTCTATATTCTTCTCCAGCGCATATAATCTATTTCCGTAATTTCATATCGTTGGAAATTATAACAAATGCGCTCATATTTAGCAAATGGAAGTGCCCTTGAAATCGGGCTGATATTGTAGACGCCAAATCTTAATTTGTTATCAAGATTGATACAGAAGCCACAGATGAACACAGATGAACACAGATGAACACAGATAAAGAAAACAATATGGCTATTAAACTTACTCAGTATTTGTGGAGAACAAGGGGTATTGGATACGCTCTGACCGAATGACCCCCTCTGGCCCCCCCTTAGTAAGGGGGAGGACCAAAAGATGGGATCAGTGGCATCAGCATCTGTTTCCTCTCCTGAGCGACGTTAATAGTCACCTAAGTTGAGCGATACGAGTGCCCCACTGGGGTCCCTCTGGGACAGCGAAG
>CAYPST010000102.1:0-14823 GCA_964413425.1 uncultured bacterium | reverse complement strand
TCGGGAAGGCGGCCACACGGTCGGCGCCGGGGTCGTGACCGAAATTACCGAATAAGATATCTTGATAATAGACGGGATTGATATCAATGCGGGTGACAGTTACGTTGGAATGTACCGAGTGTAATAATCGCAATTATACGACTGATAAAAATAAACAGATACATTCGGAGCGTCTCGAGTATAAGAAATATTGCCGCCACTGCCGGAAACACACGCTGCATAGAGAAACACGATAATTATTCATGCGTATGTGTCTGCTGAAGAGAAATAATACAGGTGAGTAGCTCAACTGGGAGAGCACCGGTCTCCAAAACCGGCGGTTGCGGGTTCAAGTCCTGCCTCACCTGCTGCGACCAGCACTGTGTTCGGTAAGATGCTGAGCCTGGCAGGCACATACGTTCATGGATGTCGATTCCAGCAGTTCTCCTTCGGAAGTAAATCCCGCGAATTGTGTCAAAAAGAAATTTAACTATGCTTGAAAAGATTCGGAACTTTTTGCAGGAAGTTGTCTTTGAATTTAAAAAGGTTTCCTGGCCGTCATGGGAGGAACTGAAGGGGTCAACCATTGTGGTACTGTTGTTAACGGCGTTTTTTGGTGTATTTCTGTTTTTTACGGACCTCATTCTATCCCGGCTGATAAGTGTGATAATAGGGTCATAAATAAACCAGGTTATGTTTGAGATAGAATTTATGGAATGGTATGCCATACGAGGATATTCAGGGAAAGAGAAGAAAATTAAGGAGGCTCTCCTGCGCGAAGCCGAACGAAGTGGGTTTGCTGATATGATCGGGGAAATTCTGGTCCCTTCGGAAAATGTGGTGGAGATGCGCGATGGGAAAAAACGTGTTCGGGACAGGGTGTTTTTCCCGGGATATGTGCTCGTAAAAATGGAGCTGACGAAAGAGTCGCGTCATGTGATAGAGAATACACCCGGTGTCCTCAATTTTGTGGGGCCCAAAGGGAAACCACAGCCGCTGCGGGATGACGAAATCAAACGTATTCTGGGCGAAGTGGAAGAGAAAGAAGGCAAAGAGGTGGTGGAGACACCGTTTAAGGTGGGTGATCCCATTAAGGTGACCGATGGCCCCTTCGTTGACTTCAGCGGTTTTGTGGAAGAAGTCAATGAAGAGAAACAGAAAGTCAAGGTGCGTGTGAGCATTTTCGGGCGTCCGACACCGGTCGAATTAGATTATCTGCAAGTGGAATTGGAAAAGTAAGGTAGTCATCATGGCCAAGAAAGTATTAGCAAATATCAAACTCCAGATTCCGGCGGGGCAGGCGAATCCTTCGCCGCCTGTGGGGCCGGCCCTCGGTCAGCACGGAGTGAATATTATGGAGTTCTGTAAAGCCTTTAATGCCAAAACGCAGGATCAGTCGGGGCTCATTATTCCGGTGGAATTGACAGTGTATGCTGATCGATCCTTTACCTTTATAACCAAAACGCCTCCCGCCGCCATCCTGTTGAAAAAAGCGGCCAAGGTAGAGAAAGGCTCCGGGACTCCCAATACCGAGAAAGTGGGCACCGTCACAATGCAAGATCTGCGGGATATTGCCGAAACCAAGATGGAAGATCTGAATGCACATACTATCGAACAGGCGGTGAAAATCATCGCGGGAACTGCACGAAGCATGGGATTGGTAGTTGAAGGATAACGGAGGGAATTGAGGTAGAACGTTATGAGAAAGCATAGTAAGCGATACAATCAGGCGATTGAGGAATTCGATCGGGCCACCGACTATCCGCTGTCTGAGGGGGTGGAGATAGTAAAGCGGACCGCCACGGCAAATTTTGATGAAACCGTGGAGGTGAGCGTGAATCTCGGGGTCGATCCCCGGCACGCTGATCAATTAGTCCGTGGTACAGTGACACTTCCGCACGGGACAGGCCAGGATGTCCGGGTCCTTGTCTTAACCCAGGGGCCTGCTGCCACCGAAGCCGAGGAAGCCGGCGCGGATTATGTGGGATTGGATGAATATATCGAGAAAATCCAGAACGGATGGACAGATATTGATGTGGTGATCGCCACACCGGATGTTATGGGCCAAATTGGTCGGTTGGGGAAAATACTGGGGCCTCGTGGTCTCATGCCTAATCCGAAAAGCGGAACTGTGACGACCGAAGTGGGTAAGACTGTGGAAGAAATGAAGGCCGGAAAGATGGAGTTCCGGGTGGATCGATATGGCATTATTCATTCGGTCGTGGGGAAAGCGTCCTTCGAGGCGAAACAGCTGGAGGAAAATATCAGGACGTTAATGAACACATTGCTGCGTCTGCGTCCTCCCTCAGCGAAGGGGGTGTACCTTCGTAGCTTAACCGTCGCGACGACCATGGGCCCCGGAGTGAAGATTGACCGTTCATCAGTGGTGAAGTAAGAGCATAAGGGGGAATTCAGATGCCAACGCCAGAGAAAGAGCAGTTTGTCGAGGAGATTGCCGAAAAATTTAATAAGGCAAAGGGGATTTATTTCACCGACTATCTGGGATTAGACGTGGAGCAGATCAATGAACTCCGGAGTCAATTTTTTAATCAGTCGGTGGAATATAAAGTAGTGAAGAATCGTTTAACGAAGATCTCAGCGAAAGAAGCAGGGTACGAGGATGCGGATGACCTGCTTTCGGGACCCACCGCGATTGCATTTGCCAATGACGATCCGGTGGCGCCGGCGAAAATTATCACGGAATTCCGGAAGGAGAATGAGCAGTTAGCCCTCAAAGGGTGCTATTTTGAGGGGCAGAAGATCGGGCTGGATCGCATCAGTGAAATTGCTAAACTTCCCTCGCGGGAGGAATTGTTGCAGCAACTCCTGAGTGGTCTGCAATCACCGATGCGAAACTTTGCCAGTACCCTGGCGGCTCCAATGCAGAATTTGATGAGAGTATTAAATCAGGTACAAGATCAAAAAGAATCATAAGCAATAAGTCAGCTAGAATCTAAGGAGGAACTGAAGAATGGCTGAAATCACACGCGACGATGTCCTCAATTATCTGGAAAATGCAAATATGCTAGAGGTATCGGAACTTATTGAGGCCATAGAAGAAAAATTTGGTGTCAGTGCCCAGGCCCCGGTTGCTGTCGCGGCGGGAGCGGGCGGACCAGCGGTTGCGGAAGCGGAAGAAGAAGAAAAAGACATCTTTGATGTCGTATTGAAGGAGGCCGGTTCTCAGAAAATCCAGGTGATTAAGGTGGTACGTTCCCTGACCAATCTGGGGTTAAAGGAAGCAAAAGAACTGGTCGATAATGCGCCCAATCCGGTGAAAGAACAGGTGGCGAAGGAAGATGCGGAAGATATCAAGTCGCAGTTGGAAGAGGTTGGCGCAACGGTCGAATTGCAGTAGATATGGTCGCCGTGGCATGAGCCGGCTAAGGCACCATTGTTTACCACAATCGTGCTGGAAGACGATGATGAAACCTGGGGTCCAATCCACAGGTTTTGTCGCATTTAAGATGAGGAGGATTACCTCTTGAGTAAGTTAAATCTTATCGAACGACAATCATTTGCGAAAATACCCCGGCAGCTGGATATGCCCAATATGCTGGGCATTCAGATGGATTCCTTCCGGGAATTTTTGCAGCTTGATACGCCAATAGAAGAAAGAAAAGATACCGGGCTCAATCAGGTATTTAACAGTCTGTTCCCAATCGAGGATAGTCATGGGAACTACCTTCTGGAGTATGTAGGATATGGCGCGGGCCGATCCAAGTATACGGTGGACGAGTGCATCGAGCGGGGCGTGAGTTATGAAATCCCGCTGAAAGTACAACTCCGTCTGCACGTGGCGGAAGAAGGTGCCGAGAAGGGTGAATATTCGGATACGATCGAGCAGGACATCTTCTTTGGAAATATCCCGATGATGACAGAGCGCGGCACCTTCATTATTAACGGCGCGGAGCGGGTGATTGTCAGTCAGTTGCAGCGCTCCCCCGGGGTGTTTTTTGACGAGAATGTGCATCCGAACGGTACCAAACTCTTCAATGCCCGCATCATTCCGTTTCGTGGTTCGTGGATTGATTTCACCACCGACATTTATGATGCCCTCTATGTGATCATTGATCGGCGGCGAAAATTTCCTGTTACCACCCTCCTGCGGGCGCTTGGATTTCCAAATACGGAAGATATTCTCGACGCGTTTGGTCTGCTGCATACCCGGAAATTGGATAAAAAGGGTATTACAACAGCGGCAGGCAAACTGCTCGCTGCAGATGTTGTCGATACGGAAACCGGTGAAGTCCTGGCTGATTGGGGAAAAGCGTACGAAAAAGACGAGGTGGAGGAATGGGCTGATAAGGGGATTACCGAAGTCAAGTATCTGGAGGCCAAGGAGGAGCTGGTCGTTGAATTGCTGTTGAATACCCTGAAGAAAGACCAGGCCGATAATGAAGAAGAGGCCCTGAAAATTATCTACCAGAATGTGCGCTCCAGTGAACCCCCCAATATTGATACGGCCAGAAAATTTGTGGATCGCATGTTCTTCTCTCCCAAGAAATATGATCTGGGAGAAGTTGGACGATATAGAATCAATAAGAAATTCAATCAGGATGTTCCGCTCGAACAGACCACATTAACCCAAGAGGATTTCATCACGATTCTGAAGCATCTGATTGATATGCGGCTCGGGCTGGCGGAAAGCGATGACATTGACCACCTTGGCAATCGACGGGTGCGTACGGTCGGGGAACAACTGGGAAATCAGTTTACCATTGCGATGACCCGGATGAGCCGGACCATCAAAGAACGCATGAATATGCGTGATACCGAGAACCTGACTCCCAAGGATCTGGTGAACTCCCGGATTGTAAGCTCCGTGATCAACTCGTTTTTTGGCACCAGTCAGTTATCGCAGTTTATGGACCAGACGAACCCGCTGGCCGAATTGACGCACAAGCGCCGGCTGTCTGCCCTGGGACCGGGCGGCCTGACACGAGAGCGGGCCGGATTCGAGGTTCGGGATGTCCATTACACCCATTACGGACGCCTCTGTCCGATTGAAACCCCGGAAGGTCCCAATATCGGTTTAATTTCCTCCCTGGCAACATACGCCAAAGTCAATCGACTGGGATTTATCGAAACGCCGTATCGAAAAGTGTTCTCGGACAATGGATCCACCCGGATTACCGATGATGTTGAGTATCTCTCCGCAGATGATGAAGGGCGGGCGACTATTGCCCAGGCCAACGCACCGGTTGATGAGTCCGGGGAATTCACCAGTGAGAGTGTCCGGGCACGCATCCGCAGTGAGTTTATAAAAATTGCGCCGGAAAAGGTTGGCTATCAGGACGTGTCGCCCAATCAGATTGTGAGTGTCGCCGCTGCGCTGATTCCCTTCCTGGAACATGACGATGCCAACCGGGCATTGATGGGTTCCAATATGCAGCGTCAGGCGGTGCCGTTGTTAACACCGGAAGCGCCGATCGTAGGAACGGGGCTGGAACGAAGAGCAGCGATTGACTCAAAATCGGTGGTAATCTCTGATGTGGATGGGACAGTGGTGGAAGTGGAAGCGGATCATATTGTAATCAAAGCAGAGAATCCGGCAGCACAGGATGAAGATATCCGGTTCAGTGAGCAGGATGATCTGTACCGGTACAACCTGCATAAATTTCTACGCACCAACCAGGACACCTCTGTGAATCAGAAGCCGCTGGTGGCAGTGGGCGATACAGTGAAAGCCGGCGACGTCATTGCAGATGGTTCTGCGACTGAGCGCGGCGATCTTGCACTGGGGCGGAATCTCCTGGTGGCATTCATGCCGTGGCGTGGTTATAACTTTGAGGATGCCGTCGTTATCAGTGAGCGTCTGGTCAAGGATGATACCCTGACTTCCGTGCACATTAAAGAAGTGGAGCTGGAAGTCCGAGATACCAAACGCGGAGAAGAGGAGCTGACGCGTGAAATTCCAAACGTCAGCGAAGAGGCCACACGAAACCTGGATGAGAACGGGCTGATTCGGGTCGGCGCTGAAGTAGAACCCGGAGATATTTTGATCGGAAAGGTGACTCCGAAGGGTGAGACAGACCCGACTCCTGAGGAAAAGTTACTTCGCGCAATTTTTGGTGAAAAAGCGGGGGAAGTGAAAGATGCTTCCAAGAAAGCCGATCCCGGGGTACGTGGTGTCGTGGTGGATACCAAACTGTTCCACCGGCGCTCCAGTGAATCGCGAAAGCAGGAAGAACGCAAAATTGCAGCCATCAAGAACGAAGGTGAGGAGCGGAAGAAACAACTGGAAGAGAAGCGGATTCACAAATTGGCCGCGCTGCTGGAAGGGTATGAATCCATCGGGATAAAAGATAAAGCCGGAAAAAGTATGCTTCGAGCCGGGACCTCCTTAACCGAAGAAAACTTGCGAGGAATAGATTTAGACGCAGTCGATGTGGACAGTCCCTGGGTTGACGACGATGAAATCAATAAGAAAATCCGGAAAATTTATACTAATTACTATGAAGCGTGGAACAGTATCGACGAAGACGGCGAAACCGAAATCTATAAGCTGAAAGTCGGAGATGAACTCCAGCCCGGCGTATTGCAGTTAGCGAAGGTGTATATCGCCAGCAAACGCAAAATTGCGGTCGGGGATAAAATGGCAGGACGTCACGGAAATAAGGGGGTTATCGCCACGATCGTTCCGGAAGAAGATATGCCGTTCATGGAGGATGGTACTCCGGTCGAGATCATACTGAATCCTCTGGGAGTTCCGTCCCGAATGAATCTGGGGCAACTGTATGAAACCATGCTCGGCTGGGCCGGCAAGAAACTGGGGGTACATTTCTCGACTCCGGTGTTTGATGGCGCCTTGTTGGAGGATGTCCATGAAAATCTGGAGAAGGCGAAATTGCCTCAGAATAGCAAGGTCACCCTGTATGATGGGAAGACAGGAGAACCGTTTGACAATCCGGTGACAACCGGGTTCATCTATATGATGAAACTGTCCCACATGGTGGAAGACAAAGTGCACTCACGCTCAACCGGACCGTATTCCTTAATCACTCAGCAGCCCCTGGGCGGTAAGGCACAGTTTGGCGGACAGCGATTTGGTGAGATGGAAGTGTGGGCACTGGAAGCCTATGGCGCCGGATATACTCTCCAGGAAATGCTGACCATCAAATCTGATGATGTGGAAGGGCGATCCAGAGCATACAATGCCATTGTGAAGGGCGAAAATCTGCCGGAATTCGGCGTGCCCGAATCCTTTAATGTTCTCTTGCGCGAGCTGCAGGGGCTCGGAATCGACATTGAATTGAATTAAACAATCGAAAGCCAAAGGGAGGAGTATACTTTGGTTTATTTAAATCCAAAGCAGCCACAGACAAAAACTGATTTCAATGCGATACAAATCAGTTTGGCTTCGCCGGAACTTATCCTGTCGAAGTCTTACGGAGAAGTGACCAAACCGGAGACCATTAATTACCGGTCGTATAAACCGGAGAAGGATGGGTTATTCTGCGAAAAGATTTTCGGTCCTGTCAAGGACTGGGAATGCCACTGCGGGAAGTACAAACGTATCCGGTATAAAGGTATAATCTGCGACCGGTGTGGCGTGGAGGTGACCCGGAAGAAGGTGCGGCGCGAACGCATGGGACATATCAATCTCGCGGTGCCGGTGGTCCACATCTGGTATCTCCGTTCTATTCCGAGTAAACTGAGTTATATACTTGGTTTGAGTACTAAAGATCTGGAAAAAATCATTTACTATGAAAATTATGTCGTGATAAAATCAGGTGACGCTGAGGTGGAACCGATGACGATGCTGGAGGAGGATCAATATCTCGAGTTGATGCGGGAACACGGTCGGCCTTCCGGTGACGGGGCCAAGGAAGATAAAGAGTATTTTGAAGCAGGCATGGGCGGTGAAGCGATTCGCCAGCTGCTTGCCAATCTGAACCTGGAAAAACTCGCTGATGAATTGCAGCATGCCGTGGATACGGAGACGTCCAAGCAGCGCAAGAATGACGCGCTCAAACGGTTGAAGGTCGTAAAGGCATTCCTCCCGAATGAAGATGGGAAACCCAATAGGCCAGAATGGATGGTGCTCAGTGTCCTTCCGGTGATTCCACCGGAGCTCAGGCCCCTTGTTCCGCTGGATGGGGGACGATTCGCTGCCAGTGATTTGAATGACCTGTATCGCCGCGTTATTATCCGGAATAACCGACTCAAGCAGCTGATTGAAATCAACGCTCCTGATGTTATTCTCCGGAATGAAAAGCGCATGCTGCAGGAAGCCGTCGATTCCCTGTTTGACAATAGTCGTCGAAGAACTGCCGTGAGAAGCGGAACCAGGCGGCCTTTGAAAAGCCTGAGTGATATGCTGAAGGGTAAGCAGGGACGATTCCGGCAGAATTTACTGGGAAAACGGGTCGACTATAGCGGTCGTTCGGTGATCGTGGTCGGACCGGAATTGAAGTTAACCGAGTGCGGCCTCCCGAAGGAAATGGCGATTGAATTATTCAAGCCGTTCATTATCAATCAGCTGATTACGCGCGGTTACGCCAAGACGCCGCGCAGTGCCAAACTCATGGTGGAAGAGAAACAGCCGGAAATCTATGAAGTGCTGGAGTATGTGGTGAAAGAGCATCCGGTGCTGTTAAACCGGGCGCCAACACTGCATCGGCTGGGAATCCAGGCATTTCAGCCGGTCCTGATCGACGGGAAAGCCATTAAGATCCACCCGCTGGTGTGTGCCGCCTTTAACGCGGATTTTGATGGTGATCAGATGGCCGTGCACGTGCCATTAGGGGCGGAAGCACAAATTGAATCCAGAATGTTGATGCTGTCCAGTCACAATATTCTGCATCCTTCCCATGGTGCGCCGATTGCCATCCCTTCCCAGGATATGGTGCTGGGCGTGTACTATCTGACCAGAGCACTCCCCGGCGATAAAGGAGAGGGAACGTTCATGAGCTCTCGTGACGAGGTCCGGGTTGCCCACTCGAATAAGGAAGTCGGGCTGCACGCCAAAATCAAGCTGCGTTTGGAAGATGGGCAGATCATCGAAACCACCGTTGGCCGGGTGTTGTTCAACGACATCCTCCCGGAGGAAATGCCGTTTATCAATGAGCTGGTGACCAAGAAATCGTTGGAATGGATTATTGGAGATGCCTTTCAGCTCGCCGGGAATTTTCGTACCGTCCAGTTTCTGGACGATTTGAAAGACCTGGGGTTCGGTTATGCCACCACCAGTGGACAGTCGATTGGGCTGGATGATGTGATTATTCCACCGGAGAAGCACGACTTCATTGCCCAGGCCATAGATGAGGTGGGAGATGTCAATCAGAAGGCAAAGGACGAGATCCTAACCGAAGGCGAGCGCTATAATAAGGTTATCGATGTCTGGACTCATACCACGAATGCCGTTGCTGAGCGGATGATGCAGCGTCTGTCCAAAGATAAAAGCGGCTTCAACAACGTGTTCATGATGGCCGATTCCGGGGCGCGCGGAAGTAAAGATCAGATTAAACAGCTGGCAGGGATGCGTGGATTGATGGCCAAGCCACAGAAGAGTATGACCGGGCAGGCTGGCGAAATTATCGAAGATCCGATCCTGTCGAATTTCAAAGAAGGATTAACTGTGCTGGAATACTTCATTTCCACTCACGGAGCCCGAAAGGGATTGGCGGATACGGCCCTGAAGACGGCGGATGCCGGTTATCTGACCCGGCGCCTGGTCGATGTTTCCCAGGATGTGGTGGTGACAGAAGAAGATTGTGGGACGATCAACGGCATAGGAATTTCAGCCCTGAAAGAGGGCGAAGAAATTATCGAGCCACTGGAAGATCGCATCGTGGGGCGTTTTGCGCTGGATGATATCTATAATCCCATCACAGATGAAATAATTGTGGAATCTGGCGAAATGATCGATGAACAGGTGGCGAGAGAGATCGGTGAGACACCGCTGGAGTCGGTGCGTATTCGTTCCGTGTTGACCTGCGAAACACGGCGGGGCGTCTGCGTCAAATGCTATGGCCGTCATATGGCCACCAGCAAGGTCGTCAATGTCGGGGAGGCTGTCGGTATTATCGCCGCTCAGAGCATCGGTGAACCCGGAACCCAGTTGACGCTCCGAACTTTCCATATCGGTGGGACGGCCAGCCGAATTGTGGAAACGTCCGAAATGCGTACCAAGCATGCCGGTATTGTCCGGTTCTCAGAGAATATGGAACTGTCCGAGCGAGACGATGAGCAGAAGATCTGTCTGGTGCGGAATGCCCGGATTGATATCATCGATGAGAATAACAGGGAACTGGCCCATTATAACGTTCCATACGGTTCCAAAGTGCTGGTGAAGGATGGGGAAGAAGTGGAAAAAGCACAGACGCTGTTCACCTGGGATCCATACAGCGATGTGATTCTGGCAAGAAGGAGCGGGTACGTCAGATTTGTGGATCTCATCGACGACGTCACATATAGTGAAGAGACGGATGAGCTGGGGCGGAAACAGACCACGATTATAGAATCCAAGGATCGTTCGCTGAGTCCGCGCATTGAAATTGTGGATGATGCCGGCAAAACGATTGCCCCCGGGATTATCTTGCCTGTCGGTGCGAATCTGGTGGTGAAGGACGGCACGTATGTCGAATCGGGTAACACCCTGGTGAAGATCGCCAAAGAAATTGGTAAAACGCGTGACATCACCGGGGGACTGCCGCGGGTGGCCGAACTGTTCGAGGCACGCAAGCCGAAAGAGCCTGCTGTGGTTACAGAAATCGACGGCCGGGTTCGATTCGGGAAGATTCGGCGCGGCGTACGCGAAATCATCATCGAAGGAAGCGCCGACGAGGAGCGCAGCTATAAGATCCCCTATGGAAAACACGTGATTGTGCACGAAGGAGATCGGGTCTCGGCTGGTGATCGGCTCTGCGACGGGGCTGTTGCGCCGCATGATATCCTGCGAATTCTGGGACCCGGAAAGGTCCAGGAGTACCTGGTGAATGAAATTCAGGAGGTGTATCGTCTGCAGGGTGTACGGATTAATGACAAACACATTGAAGTGATTGTCCGCCAGATGATGCAGAAGGTTGCGATTGATGATCCCGGAGATACCCAGTATCTGGAAAAAGATCGGGTCAATAAGTACGAGATATTCGAAGAAAACGAACGGGTCCGCCGCCGGGTTGTCGTGGAAGATCCGGGTGATACGGACTTGCGGAAAGGGCAATTGATCCGGCGCAAGAAGCTGGAACAGATTAATGAGGAGGCCGCGGAGAAAGGCGGAAAGCCTGCCAAGACCCGGGAAGCACGATTAGCAACCTTCAGACCGTTGCTGCTCGGAATTACCCGCGCCTCTCTGAATACAGAGAGCTTCATTTCGGCCGCATCCTTCCAGGAGACAACCCGCGTTCTGACAGACGCAGCAACTTCCGCCAAGGTGGATTATCTCCGAGGACTGAAAGAAAATGTCATCATGGGACGCCTGATCCCCGCCGGCTCAGGACAAAAACGCTATCGTGATATTATCGTGAGGTCCGAAAATGATGTACTGGTGGATGAGCGACTGGCGAAGAAGGTGCCGGCAGAGGAAGCGGAGGAAACAGAAGAAGTGAGCGACGAAGGCTCGGTAGAGGCTTCGGAGCCGGTGAAGACAGAATAACGTCGGAATACAAACTGGTCAACCCCGCGAGTCAAAATCGCTGACAGGAGGAATTTCGAAATGAAAATTTTGACTCGCGGGGTTGACATGCATTAATGATATAATTAAGTTATGAGGCTGTTATAAAAATTAGGAGAAAGAATGCCGACGATTAACCAATTAGTTCGAAAAGGGCGGGAAAAGGTGGAGAAGAAAAAATCAGCGCCTGCCCTGAAGGGCAATCCTCAAAAGCGGGGCGTGTGTACACGGGTGTATACAACCACGCCAAAGAAACCAAATTCCGCACTGCGAAAGGTCACGCGTGTGCGCTTGACCAATGGCATGGAAGTGACCGCGTATATCCCCGGAGAAGGGCATAATTTGCAGGAACACTCAATTGTGTTAATCGAAGGAGGACGTGTCAAAGATCTGCCGGGAGTCCGGTACCACATTATTCGGGGGACCCTGGATACGGCTGGCGTTGAAGACCGCAAGACGAGTCGGTCCAGATATGGGACGAAGAAACCATAGCGAAGAAGGTTAGAGAATTACCATGGCACGAAGAAAAAGAGCAGAGAAACGGGAAATACTTCCTGATCCGGTATTCAAAAGTAAGCTGGTGGCGAAATTTATTAACAATATCATGCGAGGCGGCAAAAAAGGTGTTGCCGAGCAGATTTTTTACACTGCCATCGATAACATTGAAGATCAGACCGGCGATAGTGGGATCGAAGTATTCGAGAAGGCGATCGAGAATGCGTCACCCATACTGGAAGTCAAATCCCGGCGGATTGGCGGAGCGACTTATCAGGTGCCCATCGAAGTGGATCGGGAACGGAAAAAAGCGCTGGCCATGCGCTGGATTCTCAGTTCCTGCCGGAACAAAGTTGGTAGTCGCATGCCTGACAACCTGGCAGAAGAGTTAATTGCGGCGTCCCGGGGTGAAGGGGGTGCCGTGCGGAAAAAGGAAGATGTTCATCGGATGGCAGAGGCCAACAAAGCATTTGCTCACTTCAGATAGTATTGACAATTGAACCGAGTGAAAAAAATTAATTAAATCGAATAGGAAACGAGTTATATAAAACCGTGGCAATTAAAAAAGCAGATACATTAGAGAGAACGCGCAACATCGGTATTATGGCCCATATCGATGCGGGGAAAACCACTACCACCGAGCGTATTCTCTATTATACGGGCCGGGTCCATCGCATGGGAGAGGTGCATGAGGGGGCCGCTACCATGGACTGGATGGAGCAGGAGAAGGAGCGCGGGATCACCATCACCTCTGCGGCAACCACCTGTTTCTGGCGAGATCACAGGATTAACATTATTGATACCCCCGGTCATGTCGATTTCACGGTTGAAGTGGAACGATCACTTCGGGTGCTGGATGGCGCCATTGCTTTATTTTGTGCCGTTGGTGGAGTGGAACCACAATCAGAAACCGTCTGGCGCCAGGCCGACAGGTATAATATTCCCCGGATTGCGTTCGTCAATAAAATGGATCGGACCGGTGCAGATTTCTTCAATGCCATGAAGATGATGAAGGAGCGCTTAGGAGCCAACGTGGTGCCGATTGCCCTGCCGATCGGTGACGGGGACATGTTCAACGGAATTGTCGACCTGGTTTATAACCGGAGTATTATCTATAATGAGCAGACCCTCGGGAAGCACTTCGAATACGGAGATGTCCCAAAGGATATGGTGGATCAGGTGGACGAATACCGTACTCATTTACTCGAGGAAATTTCCATGTATGACGATACCCTCATGGAGAAATATCTGGAGGGTGAAGAAATTGATCCCAGGGATATTAAGAGTGCCTTGCGAAAGGCCACTCTGGATGTCTCATTGATACCGGTGATGTGCGGATCCGCGTTTAAAAACAAAGGGGTGCAGTATCTGACCGATGCTGTGGTGGATTTCCTGCCCTCACCCGTGGACGTGCCGGCGATCAAAGGCGTGAATCCCGAAACCGGGGAAGAGGAAGAACGGAAATCCGAGTCGGATGAACCATTCTCTGCACTGGCATTCAAGGTGATGAGCGATCCTTACGTCGGACGGCTAACATTTTTCCGGGTGTATTCCGGGAAGATTAATGCGGGATCCTATATCTACAATCCGAATTCCGATAAAAAAGAGCGCTTCGGCCGGTTGCTTCAGATGCACGCGAATAAGCGAGAGGAACTGGAGTTCGTGAAGGCCGGAGACATTGCTGCAGCGGTAGGCTTGAAGAATACCTCTACCGGGAATACCCTGTGTGATGAAGAACATCCAATCATCCTGGAAGAGATGGAGTTTCCGAAACCGGTGATTTCGGTTTCCATCGAACCGGATACCCGGGCCGATTCCCATCAATTAACCGATGCGCTCCACCGGCTGGCCGAAGAAGATCCGACTTTTCAAATAGCCGGTGATGAAGAAACCGGCCAGACTATCATTTCAGGAATGGGTGAATTACACCTCGAAGTGATCATCGATCGATTGCAGCGGGAGTTCAAGGTGAATGCCAACATCGGACAGCCACAGGTTGCGTATCGGGAATCGGTGACCAAAGAGGTGGAAACCGAAGGGAAGTTCATCCGGCAGTCGGGCGGACGTGGTCAGTACGGTCACGTAGTTATCACCGTAAAGCCGAACGAAGCCGGGGCCGGGTACGAGTTTAATAACAAAATTGTCGGTGGTGTGATACCGAAAGAATATATTCCGTCCGTGAATAAAGGAGTGCAGGAAGCGCTACGGAACGGCCCGATTGCCGGCTACCCGGTTGAAGATGTGGTTGTAACCTTGCACGACGGCTCCTATCATGAAGTGGATTCGTCGGAGATGTCATTCAAGGTCGCCGGTTCCATGGCCATGCAGGACGCCATGCGAAAGGCTGCACCCGCACTCCTGGAGCCGATGATGGAATTGGAAGTGGTGGTGCCGGAGGAATACCTGGGTGACGTCATGGGTGATATCACCGGGCGTCGCGGCGATATCCGGGGGATGGATCAGCGGAATAATGCCCAGGTGATCCGGGCGGATGTGCCGCTCTCAGAGATGTTCGGCTATGCGACTGATCTGCGATCGGTCACCCAGGGACGGGCAGTATTCACCATGCAATTTTCGCATTATGCGGAAGTGCCAGGAAGCGTTAAAGATGGAATCGTTGAACAGATTCACGGAAAAGCATCATAACTTGACCTCGGAAAACTGGAGGGGGAGTCATGTCAAAGAAGAAATTTGAACGGACGAAGCCGCATGTGAACGTGGGGACGATC
>CAYPST010000101.1:0-14973 GCA_964413425.1 uncultured bacterium | reverse complement strand
CGGATGACCACAGATAAAGCCCTTGAGAATCTGTGTATATCTGCGCTAATCTGTGGCTTCAGCAGTCGACTTTGTAATTCTATCATTCGTGTTCATTCGTGTCAATTCGTGGTTCCTGTTGTAGTCTCAATTCGTAAACTCGGAGTATTCTACACCAGGATCAAATCGTCCCGGTGGACGGCGACCGGGCCGTAGGCGTATCCCAGTTTCCCGAGGATTTCTTCGGACTGGCAGCCTTTGATGCGTTCTAAATCCTCATTGCCGTACCGGGTGATTCCCCGGGCGATTTCTTCTCCGTCCTGTCCGAGAATAAAGACCGTATCGCCACGCTCAAAGGTGCCCTCGATGCGGGTGATACCGGCAGGCAAAAGACTGCCTCCCTTTTTGATCAACGCCCGTCTGGCCCCATCATCCACGATGATACGTCCCCCATCAATGGTCCCCGCAAAAATCCAGCGTTTCCGGTTCTCCAGCGGGGCATCCAGGGCCGGAAAGAGTGTTCCCACTTTTTCTCCCCGGACGATTCTGGAAATCACGTCCGGGGCGTGACCGGAGGCAATCACCACATCCGCGCCCGCCCGGCGGGCAACGTCTGCTGCGTGCAATTTGGTGATCATACCGCCCACGCCCAGTCTGCTGGTACTCTCCCCTGCCAGTCCGTGCAGCGTTTCGTCGATATGCCGCACCTCCGGGATCAATTCGGCCTCGGGATTGCTGCGGGGGTCCGCCGTGAACATACCGGTCTGATCGGTCAGCAAAATTAACAGATCTGCCTCAGCCAGCACTACCGTGAATGCAGACAGGTTGTCATTATCGCCCACTTTGATTTCGGCCGTTGCGACTGCATCATTTTCATTGACAATCGGAATGATACCATACGCCAGCAGTGAGTGCAATGTATCTCTGGCATTGAGGAAGCGCCGCCGGTTTTCCACGTCCGACCTGGTGAGCAGGATCTGTCCGACATGAATGCCGTAAATCTCAAACAGCCGTTCCCAGATGAGCATTAACCGGCTCTGTCCCACCGCCGCCAGCATCTGCTTTTCGGCCAGGGCATCGGGAAACTCTTTCAATCCCAGCCGGTCTTTGCCGGCGGCAATGGCGCCCGAGGAACACAAGATCACATCGTTTCCCTGCCGAACCCATTGCGCACACTGCCGGACCAATTCCACCATGTGAGCACGATCCAGTTGCTCGGTCCCGCCGGTCAGCACACTGGTACCGAGTTTGACCACGATACGTTTGTACATATCCCTGCTCTGTTTACCTGATCAATACTCTCAATCCGTTGATTGTTCCTTCCTCTGACCGCCAAAGTTACAAATGATACATGACGTTCTCCAAATAAGTTTATGGATGAGTGACATTGAACCTAACCATAATTGAGTCTAATTAGAAAACGCTCCGGAGGAGAGCGGCTGGCTCAGCAAACACCAGGGCCGCTTCCGCCGCCAGATTCCCCGGATCCGTCCCAGACGACGGGCCTGCCCGGCCACCGACGGGCCCTCGTTCGGAATGACCCGCTTGGAACGGTTTCGAATCGTATTTGAATATTTTCAAGTGCGCCCCGAACTGTTTCAAACCCTATTTCAAAAATCTCAAATGGGCCTAGACACCTGTCGAACCACATTTGAAGAATTTCAAATGGGTCTTGACACGTGTCGGATCGCATTTGAAGAATTTCAAATGGGCCTTGACACCTGTCGAACCGCCTTTGAAGAATTTCAAACGGGCTTTGACATGTGTCGGATCGCATTTCAAATATTTTCAATAAGCCTTGACACCTGTCGGACCGTATCTCAAGAATTTACAGCAGAGGGGGAGAAGGGATTTACCACCCTCAGGCAGATCTGAGAACCATCCTGATCCTCAGGTGAATACACTTCGATTACCCAAATTGAGCGATTTATTTCCATAAATCGCTCAACTTAGGGATTAGTTACTGGCTGCCGGTGTAACGAATTATCCCGGAGCGGGTGAACGATACGGATCAGGCTCCTTGATGCACGCATGCCCCAGGAATTCGTCCATTTCCGCCGAAGGAATTATAACGAACCTACCTGCTGCCGAATAAGGACCGGCGCCAGAGTATCACCGGTCTTCACGGCCCAGATATGGAGTTTCTCAGCCAGGGCATGTACTACCGGGGAATCCCGCATCTCCGTCCACAGATTGCGGGATTCTTCCTCATCCGTGTGCATATCATACAGTTCCGGCGGACGCCGGGAGGACAGAATGAGCTTGTAGCGGTTGTCCCGCACACAGCGCTCTGCACCCGCGCCCCATATCGGTTCGTTGTCATAGGGACCCGGAGTTTCTCCTTTCTCGATATACGGATAATTCTCCATGTAAATTGCTTCCCGCCCGGTGACCTTCTCTCCCCTGGCAAGACCGCTGAGATCTTTTCCTTGCAATCCCGGAGGCGACGCTACATTCAAAAGCCCGAGCATCGTTTGCACCAGATCCACCGAGCTGATCAGTTCGGCAGTGGACTGGTTCGCCGGGATGGCCGCCGGGTACCGCATCAGGAGCGGAATCCGTGCCGCGGTATCGTAACACAGACGCTTGGCGTGGTCATTCCAGCGATGCTCAAAAAAATGTCCATGATCGGAGGTGAAGATGAGGAGGGTATTCTCTGCCAGATCGAAGTCATCCAGTGCTTTCATGAGCCGCCCGATTTGTTCATCGACCTTCGAGCACATGGCATAATAGATCCGCCGGTGTTCATCCCTGGGAAACGTCGTTTCATACATGGCCTCGAATTCACCGGGAACCGAATAGGGGGGATGCGGCGGATAATACGACACATACAGATACAATGGCTGTTGCCGGTTCGACTCCAGAAAACGCAGGGCATCATCGGTAATGACATCCACCGCATATCGTTTGCCTCCCGGACGATCGAAATAGTGGTTGGACCCTCTGCCGTCGGAAGGGTACTCCGGGAAGGTTGCGAAGCCCTGGCTGTGTTCCCTGCCGAGATGCCATTTACCGAAATATCCACACTGATAATCGCGGGAGGATAGCATCTCGGCCAGGGTGTGAATTCGCGGGGAAAGCGACCAGGTGTTCTCCAGAACGCCATGGGAGTGCGGATAGAGGCCGGAGAGAATCGAAGCCCGGTTCGGCGCACACACCGGCTGTGCTGCATATGCGTTGTCCCAGCGGATGCCGTCGCTGGCGAGGCGATCCAGATTGGGAGTACGGATGCCGGGTGTCCCATACGCCCCGACACCATCTCTGCGATGCTGGTCAGTCAGGATGAACAGGATATTCGGCGAGGCATCGGCCTCCGGAATGCTCATTCCGCCAGCCGATTTCGCGGCGGCGATGCCCGGCAGCAACAGACCTGCCCGGCGCAGGAAATTTCGTCTGCTTTCGGAATAGGGTGGCATAAAAATCTCACCTGTACTAACTATTTACCTGATGCACTATTTTACAAGGATTAGAGTAGTGATGAAAGTGTTTTAGTCAGGTGGTTGCCGGGACTGGACAGCACCCCTTGAGAAACAGGGGTTCGAGATGACATGCAAGTGGGTGTGTGCCGGATGCCGTGGATGAGGAGCATCCTTGGATGTGGGACAGGTGGACTCGGGATGTGCCAGCACTTAGGGGATTACGTGAAGACATCGGTGAATACGTTTCGGAGAACGGGATCTGTGAAGATATTCATGCGGGAGTAATGGTACACCTGAAAACAAAACGAGGACGGTGGGAACCGCCCTCGCGTTGTCTTTCATGATCATCAGTTATGTGTGTATTTTAAGCCAGTGAATTCAACTCCTTTTTGATCTTTGTAATTCGTGGTGATGCGCCCATGGACTTCGCATAGAACAGACTATCTTCCAGATGCTGTTTGCGCAGCATCGGATCATCTTCTGCTTTCGCCAGGAGACTGTATTCGTAGTATGCTTCGTATAAGTTCAATAGATTGCCGGATTCCTTGTTGATTTCCAGACAGATATCGAACTTCGCTGCGGCCAGTTCCGGATAGCCTGTCTCGCGATGCAGAATACCAAAGACCCGGTAGGTATCTGCGAGTCGAGCGCGGTCATGTAATTGTGAGAATATCTTGAATGCTTTGACTAGATGTTCTTGACCGGCTGTATAGTTACCCATTTTGATCAGCACTTCCGATAGCGCCAGGGAATTCAGCCCGATGAGTCGGGCATTCGGCAGTGCCGTTGCTTCCTCGACTGCTTCCGTAAGTAACTCCTCTGCTTTCGCAAGATCGTCCGTTTCTTTTACAGAGAGCCCATAATTCAGTTTGATATGGATTTTATGAGCAGGATTACTCGCGAATTCATGTGAGAGCAATTCAGCAAAACGTGCAAGTGCTTCTGTGGTTTCCCCACGCATTGCCTGCATGATTGCCAGGTTATTCTGGAGTTTGAGTCCGAGCGGACCCTCCATATCACCCTGGAGAAGCTCCTGCGCTTTCTCGAAATGGGCAATCGCAGTAGCCGTATCCCACTGTTCGGCGGTCAAAATACCCAGATCAATGTGCGCCTGAATGATTCCGTCTCTATCCTCGAGATCCGTATAGACATCGAGGGCTTGCTGGAACCACCGCTGGGCCGACTGCCATTGATTTCGATGGGTTTCGATCCGTCCGAGAAGCAGATAGACTCTTCCCTGCTGATCAGCAGGTTCGTCGTTGAGCGAAGAGCGTACCTTTTTCAGGAGATCAAAGGACTTTTGCAGTTCCCCGAACTGGAGACATACTTCCGCCAGTTGAATCTGTACGTCACTCAAACTGGTATCAGTGGCGGCTTCATCCTTCCGGAGAGAGGTGATAAGATACTCATAATCCACCTCCCGGAAGACGAGCTCGGTGTCTTCAGAGTCTTCGGCCGTCCAATGATCCTGCAGGAATTGCTCTCGCTGCCGTTTCAGTGTGTTAAACTGATCGACAAACTCCGGTCCAATTGCGGCTGAGACCACATCCAACAGCCGTTCAAAGAACATCCCAGACAGCTGGTTGTTATTCGAACGCGGAGTTCGCACCATTTCTTATTCCTTCGTTAGTATTTTAATTTTCATGCACTCATAATCAGAGTATTTCATAATCTAGGTAGTTTTAATAAATCCAACCCCAACTTGAAAAGTGGGCTACCTCTATCATCCAATGCGTCCCACAATCAACAACATCGGTATTGATTTCACCTGACTCCATATTCAACACACCAGATGGTTTCGCCGTGAAATACTTCTTATTCGCATAAATTTTCGCAGTTTTGCCAGGCTCAATACTCACCTTCTCTTTTACGGCGCTATTTTCATTGGTGAAGGCACTCACACTAAATATCACTCCACCATACATTGGATCCTCTGGATCATCAACTAATTCAACACTTAAATGAATCCTGCAATCCTGAACCAACGCATAAGGAGGAAAAACAACCGTATTAATGTGCGTATTCAATCCACCGACTGTACCACCATCTTCCCTGGTGATCTCCTCGACATCATTCCCCAAACTTTTGGCCAAACCCATGAACTCAGGACTGACCGGTACCGCTTTGTATTGCCCTAATTCCTCAGTTTGATCGGATTGCATAGGATCCAGTGGTGTCTGCTGACAGGTCATCACCAGCCCAAAGGCCAGCAGCGCTACTAAACCAGTTAATATGAGTTTTACTCGTATCATCCGTTCTCTCCTATTCCATGTTTGCTGTCCAGTACTCCATTATTGGATTCAACTCTCTTTTCTTCCTTTTCCTCTGAAAGCAGCGCTTCATGACTCTCATGTGCAATGCAGTTTGAACAGATGTAATTCATTTCCGTCTCATTGTACATTAGTCCGTATCTCAGAAGATCCAGCCCCAGCTGGAGAAGCCGGGCAGATCGTATTTCACCCATCCAACGTACTCTTCATTGATATCCACAGTATTGTCATCCGGTTCTTCTTCTTCGGGATCGATGTGCAGCATATACGGATCTGTTTTTTGCAGATTATATTCCCCCGCAAGCAGTTGGTTCAACCACATCTTATGAATGTACAGCTGCGCCGTGCCTTCCCCGTCTTCACTATCCTCTGAATCCTTGCTGTACAATTCATTGAGACTTCCCGGATTGGTCCAGGCATCGTAATCCAGGTTAATGTGCACTTCATTTCCCTTGACATCGAACAAGGTGATATTAAACGCGAAGTTGGTGCCTTCCTCGAAAATATGACCCACGTTTCTGCCATGGTTCTCTTCGTCTTCATCGTCATCCGCATCCAATTCAGCCGGATCATCGGTCAACTGCACTTCAAAATACAGGATTTGACGATCTTTCCAATCGTTATCCGGGGGCAGTCTCAGGACGACTCCCGGCGCCACCAGCCAGCCACCATAGTCTTTATAAACCCGACCGTAATGGCTGCGCAGCCCGACGGTTTTGGCCAGGCCAAAATGCTCGGCAGTCAAGGGGATCGGTTCGACCCCGTCCTCGAACTGCGCGGTCTTATAGGCGACCTGCGTGTCCGCCGACTGCTCCATGGGAGCCACCGGGTTATTCTGACAGCCGATCATCAATCCGAATGCCATCATCAGAATGATGACCGAGACTGCCATGAGTTTAGTGCGATTCATGAGTTCCTCCTATCGCTTTAAATTAACTTCGCTTGATACTGTCGTCTCGTTCCCGTCTGCACACTGTAGTGTGAGCATGTTCCGACAGCACTGTACCCTGTTGTGAAGAGAGATACGATGAGGGAGGAGATAAACCGGCATTGCCTTGCGCTCTGTGCGATGCAGAGACAACGTTGCGTTTTTTTCCAACATAATGCCCTCCCAGGTTTAACCTCGTCCCGTTATGGGATTCTCTTCCTTTCGCTCAGTATATACACAAGGACTATGCCATGTAGCCTGAAATTATGATACAAATCATGTGGTGACATATTATCTGAAAAAGGGTGTAAGTATCTGATAAAAAGTTGCAGGATCAATTTTACCTGCCAAGTCCGGCAAACGGGTAAATAGTTCCGGTATGCGCCTTTTGTACGATCTGATCCCGGGAATTCCGGTGATTTTTGCCGCATCTCCCGAATATGGGGGGCAATTATTTCCGAACCGGAGAAGAAACTGTGGCTATCTCTCAATGTATGACAGTAAATGTGAAAGAAGTGGCAGGTATTTTTTGCCGGATTGGACAGACAGCAAGGTGCATGATGGTAAATATTTCCGCTTGGACGGTGAGCGGGCAGGGCAGTCAGGAAGTTTTGCAGAAGTTCTCTACTAGGAATAATAGTCTCTCTTTAACCATCCGATTCTGCCTGTCCAGCTGATAAGAACACATAATGTCTCTCTTTCATCTATTATATTGGATATCGCAACAACAGAGGCTGTGTGATTAGATGCAAAAAATTTGCCATGAATGACGGAAAATGCACATACAATTGCATAAAACATCATCCGGAACTGGATCAGTCATGCAATTTCACCGATTGAGGCACCCAACGTGCGGCGCCACCAACACACCCGCCCGCATGTCATCCCGAACCCCTGCCGTTCAGGGTGAGGGATCTTTACCGGGGATATAGAGGCCCAAACGCGTCACTCCCCGTGAAGATGAGATATTCGTGCGGTATCCGGTCTTTCCCCGTCTCCTATCCACGGGAGCGGAATCACACTGCAGGAGCCATGGGAGAGATCCCTCGGGGTCTACAAGACAGAACCCCTCGGGATGACATCGTATGAATCCAGAGCCAAAGCGGAAACTGCCTCCGGGCCTTCGAACGTGCGGCTCCGGTCAACGCCCTCCTCACATCTAAGACTTTAATCCCTCCAGGTCCGCGGTCAACCGCTCGCCGGTCTCCATCATCTGCTTCCAGGTGACCTCGTCCCCGTTATAAGCCGCTGTCCTCCCCAGGATGGTGGTCAGATTACTTTGCACACTGGGCGCCACGGTGGGATTCGAAAAATCGCCTTCTGTGATATTGGCATGAAACGTCCGGATATTGTTCACTGCTCCTTCCTGATATATCCGGGAGGTCTCCCCGCCTCGGTATGGACGATTTCCGCGCACCATAACTCGCCCGCCATAGTGAGTATCGATGGTGCCTTCCGCTCCGTATACCCGGCACATGATGTCGTCGTACCCGTGTCCGGCCTGTTTTGAATTGAAACTCACCGGAGTTGCGTTGGGAAATTCAAAGACCACGTTAAAGTGATCCCAGCAATCCCCCACGTCGGTTCGCACCTTTCTTCCGCCGGTGCCATATGCTTTGACCGGATCGGCATTCAGAATCCAGCAGGCCACATCGATGGCATGGATGTTTTGCTCTGTGATAATATCCCCGGACAGCACCTTATCGAACACCCAGTTCCGGAGCCGGGCTTCCGGAGTGCCCGGATCCGCTTTGGCACCCAGCCGACCGGTTTGATACCCGGCATCTCCGTTGATAATTTTACCCAGTGCCCCCTGATGCACCCGTTTCACGGCTTCGATATAGTATTCATTCGCCCGGGTCTGAAAATCGACTAAAAAGCAGCGATTGTTCTCGGATGCTGCCTTCCCGTTTTCCTGAATGGAGAGGCATCCCGGCACATCCACTGCCACCGGTTTCGCCAGAAAAACATGCTTGCCGGCTGCCCCCGCATCCGCCGCCTGCTCCGGGTGGAAATACGGGGGGCTGATGATAGCCACCGCATCCACGTTGTTTTCCAGCAATCTTTTATATCCCGACAGCCCGGTAAACCGATGTTCCTCGGGCACCTGATTCTGTTCTCCCAGGTTATTGACCCGGTCCGCAAAATAATCGGCCGCCGCCGTGATGACATATCCACCATGCTCCAGGAACAATCCGGCAATCCAGGTGCCGCGGCCCCCGCAGCCAATCATTCCCAGATTCACCTGGGAATTGGCCGCAGTACCCCAGACCAGCGAAGCATCCAGCAGGGTCAGGGAGGCCACCGCACCGGCATAGTGCAGAAATTTCCGTCGGGGTATTCTCCCGGGTTCGTTGAATATCGAATGTGCGGTTATTTCATGATCCATTGGCTCAATCCTCCTTCTGGCTGGTAAGAGTTCCATGCCTTTCAAGTATCTTTATTATCACCTAAGTTGAGCGATACGAGTGCCCCACTGGGGTCCCTCTCTGGGACAGCGAAGTATCGCTTTCCCTAAGGGATCTTTGGGATACTTAGGTATAACCCCGGGTATCAATTAATTACACTCCATTCCAGCCCCCACCCCTTGTCCGGATAGTCCCGGTTGATTCCCATGAAGGTAATTAGCATTCTGTCAGGCTCAGGGCAAGGCCCGCCTGCGAAGTCTCTTTATACTTTTTGGACATATCGCGGCCGGTTTCCCGCATGACACTGATGACCCGATCCAGGGAAATTTTCTGGCTGGCGGAAATGCCGCTGGAGGCGAGCAGATAGGAATTATACGCCTTCACTCCCCCCACCGCATTCCGCTCGATGCAGGGAATCTGCACGTAGCCGCCCACCGGGTCACAGGTCATACCCAGATGATGTTCAAGGGCGATTTCCGCGGCAACTTCGATGCAGCGAATATCCCCGCCGTTCACATACGAAATTAAGGCAGCAGCCATGGCAGAGGCCGTGCCGACTTCTCCCATGCATCCAATTTCCGCCCCGGAAATGCTGGCGTTCTTTTTCACCAGGAATCCTACGGCTGCCGCCACCATCAATCCTTCTCGAAGTACCGGCACACTTTTATGATAATGTCTGTTTAACAAATACATGACACCGGGAATCACGCCGGATGCGCCGGATGTCGGCGCCGTCACCACGATATGTCCGGCGGCGTTTTCTTCGGAAGCGGCCAGGCAATAGGCGTTGAGGGAAATGAGAAACCGATCGTTGGTCTTCTTCTGCTGTTTTGCCCGGGTATACACTCGAAAGGCTTTTCTCTGCAGTTCAATCGTCCCCGGCAGCACCCCTTCCGTGTCTGTCCCGCGCTGTACCGCATGAAACATGGTGTGGATAATATCGTCCAGTTTCTGGGTGATTTCGTCCTCGCGCAAGCCCGAAATGGACTTCTCATTTGCCATTAACAGATGGATCAGTGACACGTTTTTTTCTCTGACCAGCGCTTTCAGCTCCTCCATATTCTGGTACGGATAGGGCGGAAGTTCAATGGCAGGCTCTTCCCACCCTTTCCATTGGATGAATCCGCCGCCGACCGAATAATATTCCACTGCGAACAGAGATTGTTTCCCATCCATGAGATCAAGAATGAAGGTATTACTGTATGGGAAAGTATGGGATACCGGCCCGAAAACGATATCCGATTGGCCGAACTGAATTCTATTCTGGTCGATGGGCACCCGATAGGTGTCTCCTTTCTGCCGGAACAGATTGGTGAACTCATCCGGATCACAGGATTCAGGTGTCCACCCGAGCAGCCCGGCAGCGATGGCTCGATCCGTGCCGTGCCCTTTCCCGGTGGCGCTGAGAGACCCATACAACGTGGCGCGAATGCGGGTGCCCCGATCCAGTACATCGGTGGGCAGTGCCTGCAGCCGCATGAGAAAATCATACCCTGCCTTCATGGGCCCGATGGTATGCGAACTCGACGGACCGGGCCCGATTTTAAAGAGATCAAATACCGATGTTTTAATGGGGTTTATCATAGAGTGTATATCCAATACAATCACAAAAATCAGACCCCGTTATAGGATATGAACGAGCTGTCCGTCAATTCAGGACATTCGACAATTCATATTGCCTATTTCCTCATCTGGATACCCCTCACCTGCATGGGAACCACATATAACGAGGTTCTTGCGGTGATGTAAAGTTCATCGGATTCCTCGCCGCCGAAGCAGAGATTGGCCGGTGATTCCGGGAGCGAAATCGAGGTGATATGCTCGCCCTCCGTGTCATAGACTTCAACCGCGCCGGCTGTAATGTACACATTCCCCCGATTATCCATGGTCATACCATCGGACCCCTGGGACACAAATAAGGTTTTGTCGGAGAGGGTGCCGTCTTCGTTTATGGCAAATCGGAAAGTTTCATCCGCTCCGTGATCCGCCACGTATAACGTTTTCCCGTCAGGGGTGCCGATAAGTCCGTTGGGCCGTTCCATATCATCAATAACGCGGAGTAACCTGTCCCGGTCCGGCGACAGATAATAGACGTGTTCGCCCATTTCCATGTTCTCCCGGTTGCCATAGCGGGGATCGGTAAAGTAAATACCATCTTCGGAATCAACCCAGAGGTCATTGGGACTGTTGAACCGATTGCCCTGATACGAATCCGCCAGGACAGTGACTTCTCCCTGGGGCGATATGGAGACCAGCCTGCGGTTGCCTCCTTCACAAGCAATCAGGTTGCCCTGACTGTCGAAATACAGTCCGTTGGCGCCGCCGGAATTTTCCCGAAATGTTGTGAGTTCGTCCTCCAGCGTCCAGATATGAATCCGGTTATTGGGAATATCGGTGAAGTAGACATTCCCCCGGGTGTCCGGCGCCGGACCTTCTGTGAATTGAAAGCCATCCGCCAGCTGCTGCACCTCGGCACCTGCGGCAACCAGCTCATCGCCCCGGGAGCCTTCCCGGGCATTCTCTCCTTTTCCACACCCGAGGAGCAATAAAAAAAGCACGGTGGTTATCGTGAACTGTTTATACATATTCTCTCCTTTCTTGACTCATCTGATTCCGGATTCCTGTCAGATTTGTTTATTGTCAATACACAAACTATGACATCATTGATTGGCCTTCCGGGGAGACTCCTGTGCAAACTGTTTCTGAAGATCATCCAGGTCTTCTGAGGTCAGGGTTCCGTCGTGGATGACCATTCGATACCGCAAGACCAGGGGTTCGCTCATGGGCAGTGCCACTGGCTCCCGGCCCGGAAAGACCGCGTTTTGCATGCTGTTGCTGGCGCGCAGTATCCAGGGCGACGGGTAATTCGGCAGCGTCGGGTGGGTCAGGATACAGATGCCGGCCGGCTGGGAAGCAGTCCCTAAACTCCCGGTGAAATTGAGCCAGGGTCCGGCTTCTACCGGCGTCGTTATGGGTGTCACAACCCCGTCTGTTCCAATGAAACGCATATCCTCCGGCAGGCGGATTCTGGCTGAGAATCCGCCATACTCCTTTTCGTTCTCCGCACCTCCTATCCGAACATCCCCCTCGAATGCCCGGAGGGAAATAGTAACATCGATTAGCCGATGCCGGCCGGCGGCCGGATGAACCAGCACGGTGGTCTGTTCCTCAACAAACGGTTTCGGGTTCCCCAGGGAATCCCGCCAGGCGGGTGACTTCCAGTACACCTGTACCCGAAGACCTGCCATCCCATTGTTATTGTTGAGCAGTTCGGTATTTCGGACCTCCCATCGGAAGTCTTCAAGGGCCCACTGATCGGCAACCTGTTTCTCCCCGATGAGAATCTGATGCCACGCCCAGAATATCCCCCGATGATGGAGATGATCCTCCGGAAATTCCTCGGTCAGCACACTCCCGTCCATGCCGTATACCGGGTGAATGTAATTTGCGCAAGTGTATCGACCTTTGACGGATTTCGGTTCGATTTGATAGAAGAGGACCTTCTGATCACCCTGTGTTATTAGTA
This sequence comes from uncultured bacterium, assembly GCA_964413425.1. GTDB lineage: Bacteria > Fidelibacterota > JAANXI01 > JAANXI01 > JAANXI01 > DATFLS01. Next base: position 2,443 of record CAYPST010000101.1, on the reverse strand, counting down.
TGCCGCCTTCGTTCCGGGCAGCTTTCACCGGCATGACTGTCTGCGCGTGAATCACTGGGAATAACAGCCCAAAAGCAATTAACAGAGATACCAATACCATGATAAAACGATCTGGCACGCATTGTCCCTTTCGTCACCGGCTGTGTCGATACTGACTCGAATGCTTACATCAAATTGCGAACACAGTAAATATACATTTCTCTGCAGAATGCGCAAAAAGAAATTCACTCTGTATATCGGAATAGATACACCACGGTAAACTGGCGGCTGGAGAAAATCCATCCGCGAGGACTGCTCCTTGTTCACATTCCTTTTTCGTTATGATGCCACACTTTATAATGCTCTTTGAGCAGATCCCTTCCCACATCATTCGGCAGGACAGTCTTCGTGGAGGAAATTATCGGCCTGTCCGGAAAAAACGATCAATCGAATCGGGCGATCTTTACTCTTTGGATTTATCGATACTGCGTAAAGGCCGCACCTCAACCCAGATGATTTCCCAGCCTTTGTAGGTGTGTTTCGCACGGAAGTGAATACGATCTCTGTTCATCACATCAATACCTCTGAATTCGTAGGCGAAGAGATCGCGGCCCGGAGTGTCTTCCTCATCGACGCGGACCAGTAAGGTGTCATCTTTATGAATATCTTTGGTATTGATCTGATAAGTAGAGTACGTTTTCCTTGAGGGAGGAGAGAGTGACACTCGCTTTGCTTTAATAGCCATGTTGGGCTCCTTTGCACTGCCGCACCGGCGTGCTGCATGAAATCCTGATTTCTATCTGCAGAAGAGAATCAAGTGGTATAAAATAATAGTATCTATTGGTGAACGCCAGTATATTTTCCCATGGAAATCTCGGGCGTGGACAAAAACTGTCATTCAGAGCGGGCTTGCGAAATGTAGTTCCCAGATCGGAGAGCGCGGAATTCCACGGCATGTTGTCCTGCCTCTGTATCGGATCTCCCAGCCTTCTCCCGTGAGGTATTTCAGGGAATGTCCGTGCCCGTGGATGCACTCCAGATCCTGAACCACTCCTGCCTGTCGAGTCCGATAGAGACCGCATCCAGCGCACTCAACAAACGATCTTCCCTCCCGGTGCCAATGATAGGAACGATGTTGGCAGGATGGGTGAGTATCCAGGCAAGCGCTACCTGATCTGTAGATTTTCCGCCCTTTTCTTCCCCCACGGTCTGCAGGGTTTCCCGGAGGCGATTTGCCTGCTCCGAATCCGAGGTAAACAGGCTGCCCCCGGCAAATGGCGACCAGGCCATTGGAGTCATCCGCATTTTCTGACAGTAGTCTATGGTTCCGTCATGCAGGACATCAAAATTCATGACGGAGAGCTCAACCTGGTTCGTCACCAGCTGGAAATCCAGTCGGGATTGGAGCAACGTGCATTGATGCGCGGCGAAGTTCGACACGCCAAAGTGCAGCACCTTGCCATCCTTTTGCAGCGAGTAAAAAGCCTCCGCCACCTCATCAGCATTCATCAGGGGATCGGGCCTGTGAATCAAGAGCACGTCTATATAGTCGGTCTGTAAGTTCCGTAATGAATTGTTTACAGAGGTGAGGATGTGCTGCTTACTGGTATCGTAGTGTTTTACTTTGTTTTCCGGTCGGTTGGGAGAAGTTAACCCGATCCCGCATTTGGTCACCAGTTCCATCTGGTCGCGGAGCGAGGGCTCTTCTTTGAGTGCCTTGCCGAAGATGGATTCGCAGGTATAACTACCGTAGATATCCGCATGGTCGAAGGTGGTAATTCCCTGTTCCAGACACAATTTTATGCGTTTTAACAAATCAGGAGTGCTCATCTCCCATTCAGCAAGCCGCCAGAACCCATACGCCAGCCGGGATAGCTCCGGCCCGTCCTCTACCAGTTGTACTCTCGATATCGCCATGACTTCATTCCCTGTGTTGACATTAGTCGAATAGTTTCTAGTTGTGTAAAGGATATTCGAACCGGACGTAAAATGCAATATGCGATTATGAGAGAATCCAAAAAGGTTCCATCTCCGAATTGATGCTCACGCCATACGGATTTACACTGATTGTCAAGCATGTGAGGAAATCAGGAGAAGAAAATAGTTTCCGGAAGACCGGTTTTATCAACAGTTATGCCGGAAAAAATTCGCAGAAAGATTGAATGATGTCTGGTGCTGAGAATCCATGCTTTGAGGAAGAACCATGAATCTTACCAGCTTATTCACATTGATGAATCTGAGTCAGGCCCGGAGAGGATAGTGAAGAACTTTCGCTTTACCCAAATTGAGCGATTTATTTCCATACATCGCTCAATCGACAAAGAAAATGTTCGAAGAATGCCTTCGGCATACGTGTTCACCTCCCCGAAAACGGCGTCGGGACGTTCCGCACCTATTCGGTGAAAACAAACATTTTCTCAGTCGGGGTTTTCCCTAAGTATCCCAAAGATCCCTTAGGGAAAGC
>CAYPST010000100.1:0-15339 GCA_964413425.1 uncultured bacterium | reverse complement strand
GGGATCCTCCGAAGGAGTCCCTTGGACCTTCCGGGACTTCGGAGCATCCCTTCGGGGCGAGGCGTTTTCTAAACAGACTCATAAGTGCAGCCTGAAATCCTTGCGTTGATTCAATAGACAAGGGAGTCCCGGGAAAGAATGAACTCACTCTGTCCGAAGGTGTTCAATCATTCTCTCCACGATTCTCTGCCAACCGGTCAAGCCAACCACCTGCTCGTCAATAATGAGATGATGCTTCCATTCCCCGTTGAGACCCGTATCCTTCTCAACAGGGAGTAATTCCCACTGGTGGAGTCCATAACGGTTAATAAAATTCTCGATGCCGGAATAAGGAACGAATTCATCATCCTGATCGAGAAAGACGAGGGTGGGAATATCCGCTGTGCGATGAACCTGTCTGCGAAATTCCCGGATGGCTGTGAACATGGCCATATAGGCCGCAATCGGCGTCCCCGGATTCGAGCGATACCCCTCCGCAGACCTGCTGGGCACCACCATTCCGGGAAACGGGGAAAGCAGTTTCAGCACATGGCAGTAGGAGCGAATCCGGAGTGCCGGGGCAAATAACACCATTTTATCAAACTGTACTTCCTTATCGGATACCAGGAGACCGGGCCCCAGCACTCCGCCCAGTGAAAATCCGATATAATATAACGGAACCGCATGCTCACGACTTCTCTGCACAGCAGATTCATACGCCTTTTTCACCTCACTGCGCCACTGTTCGAGCGTCACCTGTTGAAATGACCGCAATCTGGCTTCCGCCGAAGTGAGTCCGTTATGCGGCTGATAATTCTCCCCGTGACCTTGCAGCGAGACCATTAGAACATGCATACCGGCCTCTCTCAGCACATGACAGATTGATTGCATCCGATCCGGATCCAGATTTAAACCATGCACAACCATGCATATGCCATGGATTCTCTGAGAATCAACCGGTGCAGACCACTGCAGATATTTTTCATTTGGCTGATAGGCTGACACCGTTCCATTACCCAATCCAATTGCCATTGCATATACGAGCACGCAAATACTACTCCACAGGCGATAAGGCAATTTCATCCACTGAATCTCATGCAATGATTCTGTTGTATTGCTGTAAGTACCGCCGCCCTCACTCGATTGTTGCCTCCGGCACTTTTACTCCCACCTCCCCGGACAGCCGGAGCACTGCGGAGATAATTTTTTCTTCGATGTCTGCGGTCCACGGACCCGGGAGGCCGTATACCCGCTGGGAAACCGTGCCTTCGTATCCCCCTTCCCGCAGAACACGCACAGAAGGAATATACGCCATAACATCATTGGAATAGGCCAGCACAACGGTGTGCTGACCAAATAACCTTTTTAACCGGACAGCATAGTCCACCACCACTTCTCCTCCCAGAGCAACGATCAACCGGTCACCAAGCCGCCAGAGTTGCACGGGATAAGGATACTGCGTGCGAGACCGTTCACCGCGCATCTGTTTGCTGAGTTGAATTTCCGCCCACCGTGCCTGGTAGCCCTCCCGGTTTGCAATAACTCGCTTCAATTCTGAGGTATCGGGTGGGGTGGCAAGATCCAGTGGCACTTCTTCATACACGGTGTTCAGCAGTGGATTCAGCCCGGTCATGGGCTCCTCGAGTACTCGTTCAACGGCGGCGGCCAGCTCCCGCCCGTACTGCCTGGCAAGCGGGACTGACCGGCGGGGAAGGGGATTCTGATCCGCCCCGGCTCCGGCTGCAAACAGTGCCAGAGCCCCCGGGTACCGTTGTTCCAGTGCGCTCATGGCAAAACCCGGATAATCACCTGACCACTCATACCCACTGAGAGTGGTGGCGTGGCAGGCATAGCTGAATATTACAGCCAGCAGACTGTCTTCGTTGCCGGAGATTTCCAGAACCGGTACGGCATAATCGCTGGGACCGGCCAATGCGGTTGCACTCTCCAGTTCATCCGCCTGGTTTGCACGGCGGTTCACCGCAAACCGAACGACGCCGGTTCCGAACCGGATGCGGGCAGGCGCACTCTGCTGAAATGCCCGCTCCACAAGCCGGACAATCTGATCCTGCAGCTGTGATGTGTACCGTTCTATCCGCGGGATCTCTTCCTCTCCCATGGGATAAATATGATACATGGCATCCCGCAACACCGGACCGGAATGAGTATGGGAGCTGTTGAGAATTATCTGTGCCCGCGATAAATGGAGACGCTCCTGAAGCCGGGTCCGGATGGTATCCGAGACAGTCCGGGGAAATCCCAGCAGGTCCGTTGTTATCAACACTCCCCGCTGACCGGCGGCATCCTCAAACGCAATCGCTTTAGCCCACAAGCGCTGCAGGATTCCCTCCGCGGGCCTGGTTCTGGCGGCGTACCCGGCCATCCACACGGCACTGCCGGGCGTGATGTCCACCCGGGCCGTTCCCACCGTCCATCCGTTCGCCGGTGCATCCTGCTCTGAGGCAACACTGACTGCTTGAAAGGTGAACATCATACAAAAGAAAAAAAGACTTATCCCGCTGACTATGGTTCGTTTCATAGTGGTACCTGTTCTACGGATTTGACAGAAAATCTCTTAATGGTAAACCAATGTAACCTTTGTACTGCCAATATAATAAATTCTTCTCTCAGGCGAAGTATCGAATGAGAGTTTTTTACAAGTCACACATCATCAGACGTCTCATTCGTCCTGTTATCCGGGCTCGAAGAAACCGCCACCGGGTATGTGCAGACAGGTTTCATTCTGATGCCCCGGACAGAATTCCCGGAGGTGGGCTGCATCATCATTCTGACAAATTCCGCCCGGCGAGGATCGGGCCGGATAGATCACGCTTCTGTCACCCGGATGTGTTAACTGAGAAGAGTCCACACGGCACCCATAAAATCGCATCTTAAATCGTTGCCATTTCATCGGAATGATAATATAATAGAATTACAAATACACAGTGCACGTTCACCTGGTTATTTGCCAGGAAACCGCATACACCGAAGTTCTGCGCAAACAAGAAATACGAAGGAAAGTTCCTTCGGGGAGAACCTGTTATGGACAAAAATCCACAATCCAGGCGCACCTTTTTGCGCCGCAGCTCACTGGGAATTGCCGGGCTCGCCCTGGCCGGGCATTCCCTCCAGGCACTCACACCTTCCGTGTATTCCAGTAACAACGGGCCTGCTCTGTTAGGCGGCACTCCCGTTCGCACTAAGCCCTTTCCATCCTGGCCCATCTGGGATACCGATGCCGAGGAGAATATGATCAGTATTTTACGGAGCGGAAACTGGTATCGAGGCTGGGGAGAAACCGTCTCAACCTTCGAAGAGCAGTATGCCAAACTCATGGGCGCCAAGCGCTGTCTGGCCACGGCCAGCGGAACCACCGCACTGCTGGTAGCGCTCCATACGCTCGGGATTGATGCCGGGGACGAAGTGCTGGTCCCGCCATATACCTTCATTGCCACCTACAATGTGGTCTTCTGGATGAAAGCCCTGCCGGTATTTGTCGATACCGATCCCGAAACCTTCACCATGAACCCGGACAAGATTGAAGAACGAATCACCGACCGGACGCGAGCGATACTGCCTGTGCATATCCTGGGCCTTCCCACAGAAATGGACAAAATTAATGCTATTGCAAAGAAGCATAACCTTGTAGTCATCGAAGACGCCTGCCAGGCCTGGCTGGCGGAATATCAGGGCAAGAAGTGCGGCACCCTGGCCGATCTGGGATGCTTCAGTTTCCAGAACTCGAAACATCTGCCCTCCGGAGAAGGCGGGGCAATCCTCGGGAATGATGAGGAAATCATGGACAGATGCCATGCCTTTCATAACTGCGGCCGCCCCTATGGCAATATCCCCCGGACAAGCACGTTCCCCATGCGGGGCACCAACTACCGGATGACGGAAATGCAGGCCGGTATCCTGCTGTCCCAGATGAAGCGCATTCAGGCAGATGCGGATCGCCGGCTGGAGAATGCCCTCTATCTGACCTCCCGTATCGAAGATATCCCCGGTATTCTCCCCTACAGACTGACCGAGGGGGCGACCCGATCCGCCTACCATCTCTATCCGTTCCGGTATAAAAAGGCATTTTTTCACGAGCTTCCCAGGGAGAAATTCCTGGAGGCACTCCGGGCGGAGGGGATCCCCTGCTCCGGCGGATACGGACCGCAGAATAAGGACGGCCTGATTGAGGAAGCATTAAGTTCCAGAGGATTCAGGCGGCTTTTTTCTGAACAGCGACTGCAGGAATACCGCGAACAGAACCACTGTCCAGATAATGATCAACTGTGTAAAGAAGCCGTCTGGTTCAGCCAGCGCATGCTGCTTGGCACCCAACGGGATATAGATGACATCGCAAACGCACTCCGGAAGATCCACGAACACTCGGAACAACTGGTCCGGGCCTGAATGTTTTACCACCGAAGACAGTTACCGGAGATAGGGATCCCCCATGCCGAATCCGAGGTGATTTTCTGTATAAACCTGTATATCCGCTAAGGGTTGTAATCGGAGAAGGGTAAAAAAAAGCGGGCGCCTGATGGTTAACGATAGGAGAGTAGGAGGGTGCCCGCTTTTTCTCGTGGTGCCGGTTTATTTTTTCACAAGGGAAGAGTGCAATAACCATTCCTTTATTACTTATAAAAAAGAGCCTGCCTGTTGTGATGAGCTGTTATCGTTATTATTATCAAGTATCTATCACGCACAGAAATTTTCGGGATTTTTCTGAGATAACTGGATTTTACGCTGACTTACCTAAACGGATACGGCGGATAACCGGGATCCTTCGATACTTTTTCTGTACGAAAGCGAGAAACAAGAAAATATTTCCTGTCACGGTGGGGAGTGCTATTTGAGTCAACAGAGCGTGCATGACATCAGAAGATTAGGAGAAAAGCGGATATGCCGGAGTATGAAGGAGAGTTGTTATGACATATCCGCTTTTCCATCCCCACAGGAGTTATTATCGGCTTATTTTGTTGGCAGTATAGGATATTTCCTGTCATGCTGTAGAAAGTGAAGCGGAAGGATCCGCTGGGGTGGGAAAAATTATTAGAATTACGCGGGGATCTCGTGGAATGGCGGGAGGGTTTTTATTCTCCTTCCACCACCCCACCTCCGAGATAACATCTCGTACCGCAATCACACATCCTTATAATATTCGACATTGCCGTTTGCAAACTCAGCGACTTTATCGATAATCTGTTCCCGGTCGCTTTCACTCAATCCCGCAAAGGATCGGGCCAGCCGTATTTTCTCCTGCAGCATTTCCGCATTATCCGGTCCGGTAATGAGCACACTGACAGGCATGGAAAATGCAAAGTGGATGGCGTCCCGGATCCGGATATGATCAGGAATAACCGGATTATCCGAATTCCAGCCGACGCGTTCTTTCTTTGCAAAGAAGCGGCCATCCGCCAGGGTCTTCATGGCCAGCAATCCCATGTTCCGCTTCGTGACAGTGGGAACGACTGTCCGGATAAAACTGTGTTCGCTGGCAGCATCGATGGGATTCACAGGCATCTGGGCCGTGGCGAAGAAGTCGGTTTCTTCCAGCATATGATAATGGGCATTGGGATCAGCATGACCGGTGAACCCGATGTACCGGGCCTTGCCGGTTTCCTGCGCCCACTGAAACACGTCCGGAACATCGTTCTGAATACGATTGTCCACATCCTGCGGGCTCTGCAGTGAATGCACCTGCCAGAGATCAACATAGTCGGTATCCAGGCGCTTCAGGGAACCCTCCAGGTGTTCTCGGGCGGTCTGACCATCTCTGGCGGTGGATTTGGTCATGAGGAACACGTCATCCCGGTATTTCGGGGTCAGGTACCGGCCGTACCGCCTTTCGCTCTCCCCATCCTGATACGATTCCGCCGTATCAAAAAACCGGATACCGCCTTCCAGGGCCGCCTCGATGGTGCGCTGGGCTTCCTTCTCGCTCATGCTGCCTCCGATGTGATAGCCGCCCACGCCAAGTATGGTGACCTCTTCACCGGTACTGCCCAACTTGCGCAACGGGAGCAGTTCTCCCAGTCGGTCACTCTGACTACCTGAAAATGCTTCGAATGGGAGCATTATGCCAGCCGTGAATCCGGCCAGTGTTTTTAAAAATTCCCGTCGATCAGTCATACTGTATCTCCTTTCGGTCTGAGCCACTCTTTTTATACATATGATTCGTTCTTTTAACTACTTCTTAACAAATTTTACCCATTTTTTCCACTAACTTTTCAGGATATAATATGTCATCATTTCAGCGCGATATTTTTACAATGGCAGACAACACGAGGAGTGCGCTGTTCCCTCTGAGCCTGGATACTTTCCTGTCAATGCGTAACATGGCCGTCCTATTCCAAATCAGCCCATGATTTGAACTCCCTACCTCAGGTTTATCGTATATAACAGGAGGGTGAGAAGGCGATATGAGCAAAGAAACATTCAACACCAGTAACCAAAACGAGCCCCAGCAAAAAGAACTGGAGCTGGTACGGGAAGGATATAAGAAGACTGCCAACGAACGGTAATCACCGGGCGATTAACGGATCCTGTATGTATATGACCGGGACGACCGGAGGCGCATTTTCATGATTGAGTGGATTCCTTTTGAGCTGACCGATCAACCATAGAAGTGGCTTTCCGGTATTACCTTTCACCTTTCTGCCCAAAGCATTATGATCCCTTATTGTAAATCGCCGGAAAAGAGAATTACCGCGAATAATACTCAATTACCTGGGTGATATCACACTCTACCGGCACTTCGTCTCGTTCCGGCAGCCGGACAAACTCAACAGTCATTTCCGGCTTGGACAGGTCCAGGTACTCCGGCGGATGCGCGTTTTGCAGGGCATCAGTAAAGGCGTCGATTTTCCGGCTTTTCTCACGAACCGATATCTTGTCCCCGACCTTGACCTGATGGGAGGGGATATCCACCTTTTTACCATTCACCTGGATATGCCCATGAGAGACCATTTGCCGTGCCTGATAGATAGTGTGGGACAGGCCACCCCGTAATACCATGGCATCCAGTCGCGTCTCCAGCTGCTGGATTAAGCGATCGATAGTATATCCCTGCAGACTGGTCGCCTTCTCAAAATAATTGGCCATCTGATCTTCCTGGACATTATATTGTGCCGCCAGCTTCTGCTTCTCAAGGAGCTGCTGCTTGTAGTTTGACATCCTGCGCCGGCGCTTCATCCGTCCGTGTTGTCCCGGCGGATAGGGTTTGCGGTCCATATAACTTGAGGCCTTCGGTGTCAGCGGCACCCCCAGATGCCGGGATCTTTTTACCTTGGAATCTGTGTTTTTCATAGATATCACCCTGATGTGTTCAGTTTGATTGTTTCATTCATTTACGCATTTTTTCTTACCATCATTCCTCCTGTCCTGTTTCAAGATTATATAACGATATTTCTCATATTTGTCAAACCCGGAGAGCTCCCCTCCTCCGGAGGAGCAGTAAGCTCTGGCAATGTGCTTAGGAGAAGCGATACGGTTGTGTTCGTGTCCGCGACACAGCGAGGGCGGATTCAGATTGGCAGAGCAGCTAATCAGCTTCGGACAGATCCGGACAGAGGTACAGATCTGTGAGGGCGGCGTTTCCTGTCCCCTTCCCCCGCGGGATACCATTCCGCGCTACAATCCCTGGGAATTATTCTTTCGAGAGTGACGGTGGAGTGAGCGCAGGATCACTGCCCCATGCTTCATTGGGTTGCGGTCCCATCCGGAAAGTCAGGCTGCCGGCGGCGGTTATCTCCTGATGCCGGATCCAGGGCCGTTGAAAGGGTTCACCGTTCAAAGTGGCCGACTGGATGTACTGATTCGTGTCTGAAACATTCTCCGCCCGGATGGTGAATTGTTTGCCATTCTTTAGCGTCAGGGTGACCTCTTCAAACAGGGGAGTTCCCAATGCATAGTAGGGCAGCCCGGGACAGACCGGATAGAATCCCAGTGCACTGAAGACATACCAGGCAGACATCTGGCCGGTGTCATCGTTGCCGCTCAGTCCGCCGGGACCGGTGGAGTATTCCTCTTCCATGATAGTCCGGACCCGCTGCTGGGTTTTCCAGGGCGCGCCGGCATAATCATAGAGATAGGCGATCTGGTGGCTTGGCTCGTTGCCGTGCCAGTAGTGGCCCTGCTCGAATACTTCGTCTAATCTGGTAATGAACCGCTCTCTGCCTCCCATGAGATCGATCAATCCCTGCACGTCGTGCGGAACATACCAGGTGTACTGCCACGGCGTGCCCTCGGTTATATAGGATTGGGCTTCCGCCGGATCGAAGGGAGTCACCCAGGCGCCATTGATGTGCCGTCCCCGCACAAATCCGGTGGTGGTATCGAACACATTCCGGTAATTCTGTGCCCGTCCGATGAGCGAGGCATAGTCCTCTTTCTCTCCCAGTTCCCGTGCCAGTTGAGCAATGACAAAATCATCATAGGCGTATTCCAACGTACGGGATACCTGTTCCTGCTGATGAAAGGCTTCTTTCACCGAATCTTCCAGGGGGATGTATCCGTATCGCACATACGAATCCAGGGCGCGTCGTCCTTTCCCGTCCACATACTCCTGATACGAGGGTAACCGGGTGGCATTCTTGATCATATATTTATACGCGAGCTCCGCATCGAAATCCGTGATCCCTTTCATATAAGCATCCACAATGGGCGAGACGGCGTGGTCTCCTATCATGGCGGCGGTATAGTTATTCCAGCAGGGAAAAATGGGAAGCCAGTTGCCCATCTCCGCCTTGGCTATCAGCGACCGTATCATATCCTTCACCCGATCCGGCTCCAGAATGGTGAGCAGCGGATGCAGCGCCCGATAGGTATCCCAGAGCGAGAAGTCCTCGTAATAGGTGAATCCGGTGGCGACATGAATCAGCGTATCCCGGGCGAATCCCGGATATGTGCCGCTGACATCACTGAACTCTCTTGGCAGCAGCATGGAATGATAGAGCGCGGTATAAAAAATCTCCTTCTGTTCCTCAGTGCCTCCCTGTACCGAGATAGTATTGAGTGCTTCATTCCAGGCCTGTTCCGCGCGTTCCCGCACCGGGTCAAAATCCCAATCCTGCATCTCGGCATCCAGGTTGCCCAGAGCCTGCCGGAAGCTGGTAAAAGACGTGCCCACCATCACCCGGAGTGTGTCATTCTCATCGAGCTGAAAGCGACCATACGCCCCTACCGGGAAGTCACCATTTCCCCGGGTAGTGGTGCTGTCCGAGAACACTGTGGTACCTTTCCAGGTTCCGTACGTCTCAAAAGGCCTATCAAAGATGGCCACAAAATACCCGCTGAAACCTGCCGGTTGTCCCCATCCCTGGTAGATACGATGGACGGGGTTGTAACCCACAATGGTCTGCTGTTTCGGATAAATTTCAACAAAGCCCACCTGTTCGTCACTGTTCGGCTGAACGACGATATAGGCTGTGCCAGAATCCTGGTAAGTAAATCGCAATAAGCCTGCCCTGGCGGTACCGGTGGCTTCGGCGGTTATATCATAGTCCTCCAGATGCACCTTGTAATAGGCAGGTGTCGAGATTTCGGTGTCACGTGAATAGGTGGATGCCCATTCCCGGGGAGCGACTTGCAGAGTCTCCTTCATTGGCATAATAGTGACGCTTCCGTAATCCTGGGTACAGGAGCCGCTCATCCAGTGGCTGCCCCGGAATCCCTGGAATGCACTGTCGTCGTAATAATAGGGAGCGATGCATTTCTCCTCGGTGGCTCTGGTTTGCGGTGTCCAGTGGGTCATTGCGAAGGGCACGCCAGCGAACGGAACGGTCTGCCCCTTTGGTTCCGTATCGGCGGTACTGTGACGCTGTGCACTGATGGTGGTACCCGGAGCGGTTCCAATCAGGGGATTAACATAATTCACGGGCGCGATTTCCACCTGCGCAGCGAGGAAACGCACGGGCAGAATCAATGCGAGTATAACTCTGATATATCTCATCCTCAGATGCCGATGCAATGTTAACCTCATGTTTTCATCCCTTCCTCTATATCACTAAGGTGAAAGCGAACGAAAGATGTCCTGAACAGCTTCGTAGGCGGGTTTTCGCTCTCGTTCCTGCGTAACTAATCCCTTGGAATTTACGTAGTTATTCTGCACCGGATGTCCGCCCCCGACCCGGTGGGGATCGGGGAAATCGTTATAAATCCAGACCAGCGCCCCGGCGACGAAGTCGCGCCGGCTCTTATCGAATATCTGATTCAGATGCGTCCGGAAAAATTTCACCTGGTATTCCACGCTGTAGTCTTTTCCCGCATCCGGGGGACTGGAATTATGGATGCTCAGGAGCGATCCCGCTCCGGTTTCTGCAATGAGAATCGGCTTTCCGGGCCAGGCCTGGTGCAATCTGTCCAGGGTGGGACCAATGTCGTGAATCGTGCCGTAATACCAGCCGTAATACTCGTTAATGGCAATAATATCCACAAACCGGAAACTCCGGTCATTATCCCGGGGCCGGTGTTCGTCGGATGCAAAGGTGACCAGCCGGGTGGGGTCCAGTCCCCGGATATAGTTTGTGGCGCGTTCCACATACGTCATGCCCTGTTCGCTACTGGAGTCAAACTCATTTCCCACCGACCATACAATAATGCTGGGATGGGTTTGATAGTTGGTGACCAGGGATTCCAGCTGTGGTTTAATGGAACGCTCCCACACGCGCCAGTGCGTGAGCACTTCGACGGAGGTTTTCCAGGCCGGAATTTCCGTCCAGACCAGGAAGCCCATTTCATCAGCCAGATCATAGAATCTCGGATGCTGTGCATAATGAGCCGTGCGGATCATGTTGCAGCCCAGCTCTTTGATATCTTCAAGATCGGATCGCAGCCGTTCCTCCGAAAGGGTCATTCCCGCGCCCGGATACATCTCGTGGCGGGATATTCCTTTGATTAAAAGAGGTTTACCGTTGAGATAGATCTGGGTTCCCCGGATCTCAATGTCCCGGAATCCGAACCGGATAATTTTCTCGTGCTGCCAGTTTTGTGCTTCCTGGGATGTGATGATCCTCAGAGAGTAGAGTGCAGGGGACTGCGGAGACCAGGCCTCCACCTCCGCCATACGCATACCGAAAGAGTACTGGGTATGACCGCCCAGAATTTGCTTCTCTCCCACTCCGTTCCAGATCTCTTCGCCCCGGGGATTCCTTACCGTCAGTTCGAATGTGCCACGCGCATCGCTGCCCAGGTTATACGTGTTCAACAGAAAATCCAATTTCCAGGCGTTCTCCGAAACCATCCGGGTCTCTATGACAGCACCTCTGGTATAGATTTGAGGCCTATGGACGAGAGAGACCTCCCGAATAATCCCACCGTAATTCCACCAGCCGTCCCAGTTTTTATCGGGGACCGCCTGCTCCCGAATGCGATTGTCCACCCTGACAACCAGCCAGTTGGTTTCACCGGAGTTTACCGCATCGGTGACATCAATCTCGAACGGCAGATACGGATACCGGTGTTCACCAACGAGTTCCCCGTTTACCCAGATTTTGCAGTGAATGTTCACGCCCAGGAATCGCAGAAACAGATGCCCTCCGGACCAACCGGGAGGCACCTGAAATGACGTGCGGTGCCATCCGACACCATTATACCAGGATTCACTTCCCGCGTTATAAGACATGGGAACCTGCAGGGTGTTCCAGGTGCGTTCTCCCGGCTCCTGCCAGCCTTTTTCTTCGCCATATTCACTGGGATCATACCGGAATCGCCAGGTCCCGGACAGGTCTAATCGCTCCTCTGCCTGGAGTGGTGCATATTGAAGCAGCCCGAACACAAGAGCCAGACCATATACAATAATTTTATGTGATCCACGCAAAGATGTTATTGTCCTCATGAGGAATTACGTCCTTTTGCAGTCTAGTTATTTTTGCAACTATTCAAAGGATGGTTCTTGTGGCCAAAGATTCTCATACCACTTGATATTGCCGGTATTCGTGCCAACAGCCAGGATGTCAGGGTCCCCGTCTTTATCCAGATCGACGATATACAAACCGGCGGCGCCCATATCCCCGGCGTCCAGAAGAAACCGCTGCCAGATCTTCCCTGACGTATCAGCCGCCGAATAGATATACAAATTGTACGGTTCACCACGGTAACCGGCAATGACTTCATCCATCCCGTCGTCGTTGAGATCTGCAGTTTCCAGGGCGTGCCCGTCCTGGAAGGACGAATCAATCACCGTCCGGTGCCAGAGGGTCTCCCGATTCTGAGCCGGTTGATTATAAATCACCACCTGAAATCCATGCCACGGTTCGATGGCTGCCAGGAATCTGCGATTCACCCCCAGGTGCCCCAGGGCGACTTCGCTGGAACCCCTCTTCGGCCTCGGTCCGCTTTTTCCAGCCCCTAACCTGATTTTACGCCAGTTGAGCGCTTCGATTATTCCGGAGGGGCGAAACAAATGAATCCCCTCGAAGCTGGCTGTCAGGATATCATCGCGAAAATCATCATCCCAGTCGACAATCTCTACGCCGTGAATCATGTGGAGGGAGGTATCGATGGTATGAACAGTCCATTCCTCCGCGGCAGGCTTCTCCGGGAGACCGTACCACTGCAGATGAGCGCCTTTATTGTATTGGGGATGAGTAGCGCCCGGCCCGATGATAGGCACGTTTACCAACTCTTTCCGCCCGTTCCCATCAAGATCCGTCCAGCGGATTCGATGTGCAGTCGGTTCCGCCCCAATGCGATATATGAGCCATTCCAGGGCGGGATTCGTCGGATTCAATAACCAGTGCAGCCGGCCTCCCTGGATGCTGTTCCCCAGATCAAAGTCGCTGGCCAGCGCCAGATCCGGACGTCCGTCACCATTCACATCATAGGGCGCCACGTCAATGTTCCGGTTGGTTTGCGAGGTCAACACATACTTATTCCACTCCGGGTTCTCATACCACATGAACCTGGCCGGATTGGTGGATAATCCGATGACGTCCGGCAAGCCGTCACCGTTCAGGTCCGCCGAACTGACCTGGTACCCGCCCTGAAAATCATCGTCGATAACGTGAGCCCGAAAATCGGGTAAGTCCCCCGGATATAACATCGCTTGTGGGAAAAGCAAAATAAGTCCGAACAGAATTTTCATAGGATGGATATTCATAACTCTCCTGCGGCTTGTATTCTATTCAGTATACGTGCGCCGAACGAAAGATGGTATTACTTTCTTTTCCTGGAATGAGAATACTTGGACGCGGCTTCCTATTCCAGGGATTGTGAGTATGTTGTTAAAAAAAAGCCCCGGTCTCACCGGGGCTCTGATGTGTGGCTTGCTGCTGTGTTATTTGTTATTCGCTATTGAGGATTCGCCTGAGGCCGTTGTCCTCCGCGACGTGTCCCGCCTTTGGGACCGGTACCGTCACAATCTTCGGTCCCCGCACCGGGGCCGTATCCGGTTCCGTCCTGCGGACGGGGATGTGCACCAGTACCATCTTTCACTCCGTATCCACCCTGTCCGCCGTACATAGCGGCATTCCCACTGTGTGCCCTGCTTCGACGCATGGCATTATCATTAATACCATCACCATCGGCATCCACGAAATTTTGCATCCTGTGTCCGGCACGTTGCAGAGCGCCTCGCATCCCACCAGCGTTATCATTGATCCCATCACCGTCGGCATCAACAAATCCCTGGCCTGCACTCCGGGCACCTCTTCCGATGGATTCATAATCTTCGTCCATCCCGTTCGGAATTCCGTCCCCGTCGTGATCAGGGGCGTTATCGTTGAAGCCGTCTCCATCCTCATCGATGAAGTTCGGCCCATGCTGGATCTCTGCAGGCTGTTCGGGTTGATCACCACTATCCTGCGCATATACCGGTGCCAATGCCAATCCCAGCGCTACAGCAAACATGCTGAGTAGTAAGTTGAACCGTTTCATGTTATTCCTCCTTGTGTTGATTTTTTCTATTTCCAGTTCGCCATAGATATGACAAACAATGTGCCAATACAACTCAGCATGTCATGAAATGCCATAAAATCAACACATTATGGCGATCTTTGCACTCGATTGCAGTAAAACGGTTCGACATGTCAGTCGAAAAGAGAGCCTATTCGGGCGAGGGAGGTATGCGCAGAAAGATACTATTCAGCCGGGCAGTTTATTCGTTCGGCACGAGTTCATAGCTGACAAACGCAAACTGTTTGCTATCCGGGGACCAGGAAGGGACGTTGATAGTACCCTGTCCGCCGAACAAATTCACGATGACTTCCGGTTTGCCGCCGTGCACGGGCATAAGCCTCAGGACAACCTCCTTATTCGCAGGATGGCCTTCCACGCTGGCGTCATACGAGAGAAACACCACCCACTTACCATCCGGAGAGGGATGCGGAAACCAGTCCGCATACTCTTCGTCAAACGTCAGCTGTTCCTGGTTGGAGCCATCCGGTGCCATGCGCCAGATCCGCATGGTACCGGTACGCACTGAATTGAAATATATGTACATGCCGTCCGGTGAATAATCCGGGCCATCATCCAGGCCGGGAGCAGTGGTCAGTCGTCGTTCCTGCCCACCCTCCACCGGGACAGTATAGATATCATACTCGCCATCCCTCTGACCGACGTAGGCAAGCGTATTGCCGTCAGGAGACCAACCGTGCCAGTAGGAAGGATACTGTTCCACCACAGGTCGGGGCGTGCCACCGGTAGCAGGAAGAATGTAGATCCGGCTTCCCCGGCCCTCCGGTGCATGGCTGACGGCCAGCCATTTCCCGTCCGGCGAAAACCCGTGGTCATTATTGCAGTTGGTCGCAAATCCGGTATTCAGCTGGGTGGGAGTACCGCCTTCCACCGGAATGGTGTATAACCGGCCATGACTGTTAAATAACAGGTACGCTCCGTCTCCGGACCAGTTCGGTGCTTCAAAATGATCCCTGGATTCATATACCACCGTTCGTTCCTGCGTTTCCAGCGAATAGATCTCAAGCCGGCTGACCAGCGTGGTATCGGAATTCTGCAGGGAAACGGCACTCCTCGCCTCACGTGTTTCGCTGAACGAGGTGGTGGAAAGCAGGATGAGAAAGGCAATCAGTGCGATGAGCAGAATGCCTGCGACTAAAAGCACTCCCGAATATTTCTTCATCCAGGAAAATTTATTCAGGTAATTATTCATATCTTTTCTCCCGTAATTAGGACATCTCATCAAGTATGAGCAACCCGAACCATCGGCATCTTATTTACAATGTACCATCAAGGATGCGCTATTAGCTTCATCCTCTCCGTAACCTGTATTCTTCAATCCGCCGGCATCGTATTTCAACGCATTTGATTATAACCTAAGTTGAGCGATACGAGTGCCCCACTGGGGTCCCTCTGGGACAGCGAAGTATCGCTGTACTTCGGTATAACCCCGACTGAGAAAATGTGTGTTTT
>CAYPST010000099.1:845-15410 GCA_964413425.1 uncultured bacterium | reverse complement strand
GCGTCTCCAGGAACTCTTGATCTCCACAAATACTGAGTAAGCTGAATAGCCATATTTATTTATGGATAAAATTTCCTCTGTTACACAATATAATCGAACAGTTGTACAATTATAAAAATTTCTCTCAGAATATCGACAGGCAAATCTGATTCTTTCCGATTTATTTCCCTCCCATCATCGATCCGGGGCCATGATGATGGCCGGAATCGCCATGGGAATCCTCGCCGAACATACCGCCGTGATGAGTGTGGTCTCCCTGGAAGAGTTCCATCATCATATTTCCGCCATAGTAATAGCCAGACGGACCATAAGTCGGATGCAGCGTGCTTTCCTCGGTTTTCCCCGTTTCGTTATTGGTGATTGAGAGGGTGACGACCGCTTCACACACAGGCTGTCCGAACGCTTGTAGCGTCGGGTTTTCCAGCCGGAGGGCGAAATTGATATTCGCTTCTGGATCGGGCGGCAGCAGTCCGGTGTTCACCGCACCGTATGTTTTGGGTTCTGCTGCTTTTAGAGATACATATACTGAATCCCCGTTGGAAGTTGTAAATATCGATTCTCCGATTACCCCTTCCGTTACTGCCCCGTCGAATTCGAATCCCGTAAATTCTGTGGACATGACGGCCGTCCACCTGTTCCGGGTCTGCTCGGTTCGGTAAAAATTCGGCGGGGTGATTTCCACCAGAAGAGTGTAGGTTCCCGGCTGCAGGGCAGCATTGGATTCATACTGGTATCCGTGCGATCCCTGTACCGGCCTGAGATGAATCTCAGTGGTATCGCCATCGGAAACAGCATACAGAGTCACAATGCTGTGGGGAATCACCATTCCTCCCTGAATCGGCGCATCAGTGGCCGCATTCAGAATTTCCACACCATAATGGTGCGCTCCTGACCGGGCATGATGCTCTTCCATATGCCCGTTGTGGTGGCGTTCCCACATGTTCATGCCGCCGCCGAACATCACACTCACGTCCATACCCGCGCCATGGAACGATCCGATAAACGACGAATCGGCATCAGCCGAATCTCCGTGCGCGACTTTCCGTAGTGTGAGTTTCGGACGTCCCATGGTACTTGATTCCGATTCCGCCGAACCCGCCAGTCCCACATCCATGGTGACATCCAGCTGTGAGGTCCAGAGATTCCAGGTTTCCTCCGTGCGCAAAGTCGAAGGAGGATGCACCTGCAGCCGCATGGTATATGATGTCTGCTCATTCTCGGGTTCCGTCGGATTCTCCATGTCCTCACATCCGGCGGCAACCATGAGAATCATCAACGACCCGATAATTCCAATCCATTTGGTAAGTGTTCCCTTTTTCATCGAAACGCCTTTCTCAAAGATATCGTGTTTGTCGTATCATTTTGTTATGAAACTCCCGGAGAAAAAACTCTTCCCCGGGGATCTCTTCATTTTTCTTATGCCGGACTTTCTCCCAGCGATGCATCCCCGACAGCATTCCGCTTCCAGAGATAGAAGATCGCCGGCAGCACCAGCAGCGTTAAAATGGTTGCCGTGAACAGACCACCCACCATAGGCGCCACAATCCGTCTCATCACCTGGGAGCCGGTTCCGTGGCCGAACATAATCGGTATCAGCCCCATGATGGTAGTGGCGACCGTCATGATCACCGGTCTCAGACGCTGCACGGCGCCATCCATCACCGCCTCTCTGATATCCGAAATCCGGTATTTCCCATTGATCATGGGCTTTTCTTTTAACGCATTATTCATGTAGACCAGGATCACCACACCCAGTTCGGCAGCCACTCCGGCCAGTGCAATGAACCCGATCCCCACGGCCACACTCATATTGTAATTCAAAATCCACATGAACCAGAATCCGCCGATCAGCGCAAACGGCAGCGACATCATCACCAGCAGGCTTTCCGGAATGTTTTTGAAGTGAAAATAGAGCAGCAGAAAGATAATCAACAGGGTCACCGGAATCATGACCTGCAGTTTGGCTTTCACCCGCTGCATACTTTCATACTGGCCGCTCCAGACCATGCTGTAGCCTTCCGGGAAGTTCACATTATTCAGCACGGCCTGCCGGGCATTCTCCACGTATCCGCCGATATCACTTCCGGCGATATCCACATAGATCCAGGCGGTGCGGCGGGCGTTCTCGCTCTTAATCATGGGCGCGCCCTTGGTAACCCGGATATCCGCCACCTGGGTGATCGGAATTTGAGCCCCGGTCGGCGTCGGAATCAGGGTCCGCTCCAATTTCTGCAGGTTATCCCGGAGCTCCCGGCCGTACCGGACGTTAATCGGATACCGCTCCAGCCCTTCGATGGTATACCCGATGTTCATGCCACCGATGGCGCTCTTGATGACGTCCTGCACATCACTGACCGTCAGGTCAAACCGGGCCGCCTCTGCCCGTTTTATCTTGAAATCGATGAAATTGCCGCCGGTCACCCGTTCGGAATAGACGCTCAGCGTCCCGTCCACATCCTGCAGCGTCGCCTCAATCTGCTCGCCGATGTCCGAGAGGACCTGGAGATCCTCGCCCATCAGCTTGATGCCCACCGGCGTTTTGATACCGGTGGTGAGCATGTCAATCCGGGTTTTGATGGGCATGGTCCAGGCATTGGTCAGTCCGGGAAACTGAATCGCCTGATCCAGCTGCTGCGTCAGTTTCTCCATAGTCATGCCGGGCCGCCACTCCTCCCGATCTTTAAGCATGATAGTCGTCTCGATCATGGTGAGAGGCGCCGGATCCGTGGCGGTTTCCGCCCGGCCGATCTTCCCGAACACCCGCTCCACTTCCGGGAAGGATTTGATGATCTTGTCGGTTTGCTGCAGCAGCTCTTTGGCTTTGGTCACCGAAATCCCCGGTGGAGTGGTTGGCATGTACAGGAGATCGCCTTCATTCAGAGGCGGCATAAACTCCGACCCCAGCTGACTGTACGGGATCACTGTTATTCCCAGCAGAACTAGGGCAATGGCCACGGTGGTTTTCCGGAATCGCAGGATCAGATCCAGGACCGGCCGGTACACCCAATGCAAGATGCGACTCAACGGATGCTTCTCCTCGGTTCGGATCTTGCCCCGGATAAGAAATCCCATCAACACCGGCACCAGGGTCACCGCCAGGATGGCCGAAGCGGCCATGGCATAGGTTTTGGTGAAGGCCAGCGGTTTGAACAGGCGCCCTTCCTGGGCTTCCAGTGAGAACACCGGGATAAAGGAGACCGTAATAATCAACAGCGAATAGAACAGCGCCGGGCCGACCTCCTTACTGGCCCGCAGAATGAGCTGCCACCGCTCCTTATTGCTCTCCGGATGTTCCCGCTCCAGATGTTTATGGGCGTTCTCGATCATCACCACCGCTGCGTCAACCATCGCACCAATTGCAATGGCAATCCCTCCCAGGCTCATGATATTGGCATTAATCCCCTGGAAGTACATCACCAGAAACGAGGCCAGAATCCCCAGCGGCAGCGTCACCAGGATCACAAAACTGCTCCGCAGGTGCAGCAGGAAGGCAATGATCACCAGCGAGACCACCAGCATTTCTTCGCCCAGCTTCTGCCAGAGATTTTTCACCGCCCGGATGATTAACCCGGACCGATCATACACCGGAATAATCTCCACACCTTCCGGGAGTCCGGGCTTTAATTCCTCAAGTTTCTGCTTCACATCCCGGATCACCTTCAGAGCGTTTTCGCCATATCGCATGACGATGATCCCGCCGACCGTCTCGCCCAGGCCGTCCCGCTCGGCAATTCCGCGGCGCAGCTCCGGTCCCAGATGGATATCCGCCACCTGCCGCAGCTGTATCGGAGTGCCGCTGTTATCCACGCCCAGCGGAATTTGCCGGAAATCTTCGATGTCTTCGATATAGCCCAGTCCGCGGACCATATACTCGGTTTCACCCATTTCCAGCACCCGGCCGCCCACATCCTGATTACTCCTCTTGATCTGCATGATCACATGCTTTAACGGAATGTTATAGGCTGCCAGCTTATTAGGATCCACTTCTACCTGGTATTGTTTGACGAATCCGCCGATGCCGGCGACTTCGGCTACCCCGTCCACACTCAGCAGTTCATACCGGAGATACCAGTCCTGCAGAGAACGCAGCTGATCCAGCGAGTGCTGATCGCTTTCGACGGTATATTCATACACCCAGCCCACACCGGTGGCATCCGGACCGAGCTGCGGCGTGACACCTTCCGGGAGCCGATCCGCCAGAGTGCTCAGATACTCCAGTACCCGACTGCGGGCCCAGTACATATCGGTCCCGTCCTCGAAGATGATGTAGACAAACGAGGTGCCGAACATGGAATACCCGCGAACCGTCTTGGAATACGGCACCGACATCATTGCCGTGGTGATGGGATAGGTCACCTGGTCTTCTACCACCTGCGGCGCCTGCCCCGGGTACTCGGTCTTGATGATCACCTGGACATCACTGAGATCCGGAATCGCATCGAGCGGGGTATGGGTAATGGCGAAATACCCGGCTCCTATCAGTACAATGGTGGCGATGATCACCAGAAATCTGTTATTGATAGACCATTCAATTATTTTTTCAATCATTACAACTCCATAGAATCTTTCGTATCACGTCCGCATTGAGACCGAACGTGTCTGACAATTTCTAACCATCGTAGGTCCACTGTTCATAACACTCACCAGCGCTTTCGCTCATTAATGGTCATGTTCCATGTTCTCCATGCCATCCTGCGCGGTCGTTGTTTCCTGTTGAGCGGCTCCGGTATCGGCCTGTTGATGTTCCACAGATATTTCGGAGGCCGCTGAAGCCGTCTCGGATTTGGACTGCTGTTTGGCCAGCATCTTCTGGAGCGCTTCCTTGAGTTTGCTCTCCGAATCCAGCAGGAACTGGCCGGAGGTGACCACCGTCTCACCGGGCTGAGTCCCGGATAATACTTCGTAGTATCCGTCACCACTGAGGGCGCCGAGTTTCACATCTCTGGGAGCAAACCTGCCGTCACCCAGGGAGACAAAAATAAGGGTGCGCTCACCGGACCAGATGACCGACTCTTCCGGAATGGAGAGCACCTCTTTTCCGATTTCTGACATAATCCGTACATTGGAATACATGCCCGGTTTCAGCGCGTAATTTTCATTCGCGAAAACAGAACGCACTTTAATTGTCCGGGTTTTATCATCCAGATAAGGATAGATATAATCCACATATCCCTCCAGAGTCTTGCCCGGCATGTACGAGAGATTCATCTCCACCGGCTGGCCTTCCTTCACCCAGGGAAGTTCATATTCGTAGATATCGGCTTCCACCCAGACGGTAGAGAGGTCGGCGATTTCATAGAGCTTCATCCCCGGCTGCATCCGCATGCCGTCCACCGCTTTCTTTTCGATCACCACCCCGTTAAAGGGGGAGCGCAAAACCATGGTTTTGGTGACGGTTCCACTTTCTTTCAAGCGCGTAATCTGATCTTCCGAAATATCCCAGAACTCCAGGCGGCGTTCGGCAGAGGCGAGGAGGTCTCTGGCCTGGGTAACTTTATATTCATTTCCGCTGGCCTGTACATTCTGATATCCCCGGTATGCCTGCAGGTACTCTTCCTGGGTGGACACCAGTTCCGGACTGTAGATGGCCACCAGAGGCTCGCCCTTCTTCACCCGCTGCCCGGTGGC
Source organism: uncultured bacterium (assembly GCA_964413425.1). Lineage (GTDB taxonomy): Bacteria > Fidelibacterota > JAANXI01 > JAANXI01 > JAANXI01 > DATFLS01. The sequence goes on along the minus strand of CAYPST010000099.1, from coordinate 9,782 downwards.
TGCCACATACGCCTCCTCAATATACCCGTCGAATTTCGTGTGAATGTGAGCCAGTTTGGTTTCGTCGTAAGCGACTCTGCCCGGCGCACGGATTTCCCGGACCAGATTTCGCTGTTCGATCGACGCGGTCCGGACGCCCATATTCTGCACCACTGTCGGGTCCACAGTAATCGTGGATCCGAAATTGTCCTCGCCTTCATAGACCGGCACCAGGTCCATCCCCATGGGAGACTTCCCTGGCTTATCACTGATATAGCTGGGATCCATGGGAGCCCGCCAGTACAGGATTTCTCCTTTTCCTTTCTCTCCATCTGCTGAAGATGAAGCCGCCTGGGTACTCCCCTTCAACGGTGTCAGCTTCATGCCACAGATGGGACAATTCCCGGGTTCATCCCGGATTACATTGGGATGCATCCCGCAGGTCCACAGCTGGTCACCCTCGGTTTCCTGGGCGGCAGCTCGCTGCCCCTCCTGCTGATGTTCCGGATGATCATGCTCCGTGGCCGCCGCTTCCTGGTTCTTCAGCGACACCAGATCCATGCCGCAGATGGGGCAGTCCCCCGGTTCATCGCGTATCACCTCCGGATGCATGGAGCAGGTGTACAGCTGATTTCCCTCTTCCACCTGGGCCTGCGCTTCTCTGGTTAAAGTTCTACTGCTGTCATCGGAGCATCCCAGAAGCACCAGTCCTCCTGCAATGATGATGACTCCAAGCAATAATTTTATCGTATGGGAATAATTGCTAAATCTCATGTCTCTACTCCTTCTCATCTGACATCGATGGAATCTCTGTTCTCCTGGATTATTCATGTAACAATAGCACATCCCAGAGGGATCCCTACGGGACGGATGACCACGGAAAAGAAAGAACTACGCGGATGAAAGAATAGAAAAGAGCAAAAAGGAAAGAGTGTCTCGGGGCATGTCTCTCCGTAGCTGTACACCACCTCCAATAACTGGGGGTGTGTGCCTCTTTTTTCATTTCTCTTCACTTTTCTTCCGTGTCCATCCGTTGTGGGCGCGCAAATCTGTCTCAAAGAGATCCCTTCGGGATATGCTATTCTTCTCAGATGTATGAATTATTCAGATTATGTCTTTTCGGGCACCAAATTCATGTTGCATTCCGGACATTTCCCCGGTTCACTCCGAACCACATCCGGATGCATGGGACAGGTGTACACTTCCCCATCCTGAAGCTCCTCATGGTCGTGCTGATGAGTTCCCGTCTCAGCTGAAGCCTGTTCGACCGGGACCAGCGGCATTTCGCAAATCGGGCAGTCACCCGGCTCCGACAGGACGACGTTCTCATGCATGGTGCAGGTATACTGCTGAACCGCTTCCACTTCTTGCTGTTGTGTATCCGCAGCGGGTGATTCCGACTCCTGTTTTCCGCTGCAGGCAGCGAGTACTAATCCTGCACCAACAATACTCAGGGAAATCAGTAAATTGCGTTTGCTGATATATCGATGAATTCGGTTCATTATTTATTCTCCGTTGAAGTGTAGTTGCGTGCCGATGGCCTGTTCCAGATCGGCAATGTGTTGAAAGTAGGTGGCTCGTTCTTTGTAATAACTCAGCCTGAACTCGAGAATCATCCGTTCGCTGTCCAGCAAATCCAGAAATCCGAGGGAGCCGGTTTTATAGGCTGCCATAGCGGAGTTCAATGTCTGTTCCGCTTCCGGGATGAGTTGCGAACTGTATAACTCCAATGATTTTTGCACCTGCAGGATTTTGAAATGCAGGGTTCGCACCTCGGATTCCGCAGCATTGCGTTTGTCCGCATACTGATATTGGGTCTGTGCCAATCCCAGCTTCGCCTCCTGCACCCGGGCCTTGTTCGCCCTGAACCAGAGCGGGAGATCGATTCTTGCCATAACCGCCAGGGCGTCAGCGCCGGGATCCGGCGCTGCCAGGGAGGTATTTCCGATATTGATATAGTTCACACCGACGCCCAGCGATGGGAAATTCCGCTTTTGCCGGAGGGATACCATGGACCGATTGGCTTCTATCATGGACTGCAGCCCCTGCAAATCCTGCCGGTAGCGGGCCAGGGAGTCTATCAGCGCTGCCTCCTGCAGCGTATACTCCGGAATCGCCAGAGTGTCTATCGTGGCAACCGGAGCATCAATCGGTCTGTTCAGGTTGCTGTTCAGGTTATGGACAAACGTGGTGCGCATTTCCCCGAAGTTCAGGATCTTTTCCTCCAGACTGGAAATCTCCACCCGGGCTTTGAGTACGGAGGTCTGCAATCCCTGTCCCGTGGAATACCGGGTTTGCGCAATATCCCGAAAGGTCTCCAGCAGTTCCTGATACTCTCGGAGGACAGCCAGGGAGGCGTCAATCCAGTAGAGTTCGCTCCAGATCGATTTCACCTGACTGCGAACGCGGAGCCGGGCCGCCTGGTAATCCTGCTCGGCTTTTTCTGCCTTTTGGCGAGCGATGGACCGCTTGAGCCCGGTGGTCCCCCACAGCGGAATCATCTGGTTCAGTGCGAGCTGCTGCAACTGGGGGCCGTTCCGGGTTTCCACCGATCGCGCGAACTGGGTGAAGGTCAGAGCGGGCTCCGGCCATGCACCGGCGACCGGCACCTCCTGGAGTGCCGCCTGCCAGGTCGCTTCCTGAGCACGGACGGCCGGATTGTTCTCCAGAGCCATGTCGATGGCTTCCTGTAAAGAGGCGAGTTCTTCAGTTTGCTGGCCCTGTACTAAAGCAATGGTCGGGGAGGTCAGCGCGATTAAAACGGCAAGTATACCTGCAAATATTTTGTACACAATTTTCCTCTCTCATATTGTTCAACGATACGAAATCGGTCCGCAGCAGAGAACGGAACGATCCATTCAGAATGATAAGACTGACGATGAGAGAGTCTTAAATAATTAAAATGGAATTCTTGGTGAGCACATCCCGTGAAGATAGAAACGGGTGATGGGCGAATAATAATGCAGGGTGTGAAAGAATTTCAGACTTGAAGTTCTCGTGCAGGTCAGGATTTAACAAGCTCCCGGAGACATAGGCTTTTACTTTCGATTTTACGACCGGCACACCGGATTCAACTTCAAACCCTTCCGGAATATCTCTGGGACTGCAGGATCCCATAAGCGGACAGGGTTGATCCCCGCTTTCAGCAGGTTGTTGCATCTGATGGTGGGACCGGGCCAGGTGCACCATTGGCATGTCCTCATGATCGTACGAGCAGCAGGCCATGCCGCAGGTCTCGTCCTGCTGCATCAAGAACGCCAGCACCGGCGCTGACATCCCGAATAAGACCACCACTAACAAGGCTAATATAAAGACCTTCTTAATCATAATTGCAAAGATATACTCACTTTACCCGACAGTCAAGCCTAATTTCTACTCAATAGATTAAAGTATTAGATGCCCTCAGAACACAAAAGTTTCATACTTCTATTCCGGTACAAACTCCTGAGTTCGATTCTTATTCTCTTTCTGTTATTTTATAGAGTTTCTTAATCAAGAAATGTTACATCAGGCCCGCAGCCACCGCAGTATCTCTGGCACAGTGGGGCGTTTGCCATACATTAACACTGCCGTGTTAAATACTTTTCCGGCAAGACGCATGGTGAGATATGTGAAGCCCACCAGGACCGTGAACGAGAGGATATACTCCCACAGGGGCAGCGTGCCCAGATTCATCCGCATAATCATGAAAAACGGCGTAATCGGTGGGACATACGAGAGAATTTGAACCAGGGTCGCTTCCGGATTCATAATTGCCATCGGAAGAAAAATCACTGGGACCACAATAATTAAACTGATCACCCCGATCGCCTGCTGGGCGTCCTGTTCCGAGGTAAACAGGCTGCCCACTGCAGCATAAAAACTGCCATACAGGAGAAAACCCGGGATAAAGAACAGAAAAAATCCCACCAGTCCCGCAAGGGTTACCAGCTCGACATCAAATCGCACGGCCACTATCTGCGCAAGTGCAATGTATATGATCACCTGGAGTAATCCCATAGCCCCGATTCCGAGGATTTTCCCGGACATAAGATTATTGGTGGTGACCGAAGAGACCAGCAGTTCAACAAGCCGGTTCTGCCGTTCTTCCAGGACACTGCGCATAAGTATTTGCGCCGACATGAAGATCGCCATGAGTAAAATGAATACATAAACGTAAGGTCCGGCAAAAGCAAGCAGTTCATTCCCTTGTTTGGCTTCGCCCTTCCTCACTTCGAACGTGGCCAGATTCACCTCCCGGGTGAGATCTTCAATGAGTTCGGGATCCAGATTATATGCAGTCATCTCGCGTCTTGCAACAAGCGTGCTGAGTGTATTACCGATGCGCATTTGATCCCGGAAATTCCCCACCGACTCACTGTAATATTCAGCCTGCCTGGTCTTCTGAATATCGGAGGGGATAACAATATACCCATCGATGATATCCTCGGACAGCATGGAATCAGCCGCAGCGGTGGGCGAATCCATCTGTTGTTCCTGGAGTGGAATCCACTCATATCTGGGATCTCCATTTTCCAGGCGATATTCTTCGGAAAATTTCCCCATGAGTTGCTCCCCGACCCATCCGGTTTCATCAATTAATGCAAAGGTTTTCGTGCCGGATTCCTCCTGCATCAACAGAGTCGGCAGAACGGAGATGGCGATAATAAAAAGGGGAAACACCAGGGAAAAAATAAACCACTTGGATTTAACCCGGTGAATGAATTCCCATTTGGCAATGGTCAACAATTTCACTGGCGCCCTCCTCTCACCTGATCCACGAAAACTTGCTCCAGAGTCGGCTCTACAACCTCAAACTTTCTGACAGCGACTCTCTCCACCAGCTTTTTTAAATATTCATGCGGCTCCACCGACTCTTTCAACTCGCCGATAAGTGCGTCATTCTCCATCTCGGTGCGTACAAACACATCATCCGCTGCCAGTGCGTCCAGCGATTCATCACTCTGGATCCGGACGGTCCGGGACCCGAAATTCCGCTTGATCTCCCGGAGATTTCCCTTCAATACCGCCCGGCCCCGGTTGATAAGACAGATTCGTTCACAAAGACGTTCAACCTGCTCCATCTGATGGGTGGATAGCAAAATAGTGGTGCCCTGATCCTGCAGCTCCCCGATGATCTCCTTCACCAGCACCTGATTGATCGGATCCAGCCCGGCAAACGGCTCATCCAGGATGAGTAAACCGGGCTCATGTATAATAGAAATAATGATCTGAATTTTCTGCTGATTACCCTTGGACAGCTCTTCTATCTTATCATCGGCACGCTCCAGCAAGTCGAATCGCTCCAGATACTTCTCCGTGTTGCGCGCTGCCGCGCCCGTGTCCATATTCTTCAGCGCAGCAAAATATCCGATCACTTCATGCACCTTCATCCTTTGATACAGACCACGCTCCTCCGGCAGATACCCGATATAATCCTTGGTATCGATGGTAATAAGTTGATCATTCAGAGTAATCGCTCCTTTATCCGGCTGAATAATCTGCATGATCATCCGGATCATGGTCGTCTTCCCGGCACCGTTCGGACCAAGTAGGCCATAGATGTCGCCAGTCTCGACAGTGAAACTCAAGTCATCCACCGCCCGGACCTGGCCGAATTCTTTGGTCACCCCATGAATTGCCAGCATAAGGTTACACTCCTTTTGCCTGCAAAAAAATCAGGTCAACTGCTTATTGTGCCTTCTGCCCTTCAGGATTGCATATTATATTGAATAAAACGATTCATGTCATTCTTTTTTTAGCCTGAATAATTCATGAAAAAATAGCACGCAGATGAACACAGAAACAACAGATGCCCGCGGATCCCCCCTCTCCACATCCGGAGTATATAAGTACATAGGTACATAAGGAAGCACGTATCTGAGATACCTATGCGTGAAGAGAGAGTGAATCTGTGACGAAGAATGTCCACTGCTTGATACCGGCCCCCTCCAGCTCCTACCCAGTTGGTGTGGTGCAGCGACCTCTTTTCTATTCTTTATCTGTGGTCATCCACTGCTTCCGTGTAGAACTGCCTCGAAGAGATCCCTTTGGGATGTGCTATTCTCCTTTGGTTTATCCCAGGGCATCCCTGCGGGATGAATAATTCGGGTTAGATAATAAGCAGTTTTGCAATAATCCCGAATCCGCAAATTCCGCTTGCTTCGGGGAACCTGAACTTATATTTTTCATAAGCTTTTTGAGAACAGAGGCGGGATAGCTCAGCTGGCCAGAGCACGGGAATCATAATCCTGGTGTCGGGGGTTCGAGTCCCTCTCCCGCTACGTTTCCGGAACCCCTGTGGCCGAATGGGCACAGGGGTTACGATGTTTATATGGGGCCCTGTATAAAAATATTTCCGAAATTCCATCACAGTTTTCTAATCCATGTATTATCACTTTTGGTGCATACTTGCTGCCATGAGTGTAAAACGAAAGACACTCCGCAAGTTACGAAGCCACACAACGGTCCAAGCCAACATTCACCACGGCCTGCGGAAGGAATTTTGCTCTTGTCAAATACACACAGGACATTTGGTAGGGTATGCACTCACACGTGCGTTCCATGGCAACGCCTTCAGGCAGGCTCATTGGCACCAAGGGCAACCGGGTACGCCATATCTGACCGTACGACAACGGTAGTGTTTACCATGATCTGAATCACTACTCCGAGGTAGAAGTCTGCGGGATCCCTGTCTCAACTTCGTGAACCGGTTACAGATCCAGGGCACTGTAGGAAGTAAAACTGATTTTATCGGGGTCTTCTGTCAGGAGCGGAGCCAGTATTTCCTCTTCCCAGATTTTCCATGCTTCCGGATAATCTTCTTTACTCACTGGTTCTCCGACCGGTCCCCAGATCTCGGCCCAGGCTTCCTCACTTTCATACACCCAGATTGCAGTATACCGGTTCGTCCTGGTGCCCCGAATCCCTTTCAAGAAATAATACTTTTCCATCCCCGGGAGATTAAACAAACCCCGTGCCTTCGCCTGGTGAACGGCGTGCTCGAACTTTTTCTCATCAACATGCCGCTTTAATACATATTCGTGAACACTGATAACTTTTGGCATATATACCAGAACTCTTTCGGTCTCCCCCGATGAAAAACAGTTACGATAACTCTTGAAGTACTTCCGTACCTTGATCGCCGTTTGATGATTTTGCCAGGAGTCGCATCCGTTTTTCATAGGCTTCTCTGGCGATGCCGACATCTTCGAGGAATGGAGTCAGTTCATCAAGTCGCAACGCCTGGGGACCATCCACCAGCGCTTTATCCGGTTCCGGATGAAAATCCACCAGAATCATGTTGGCGCCGGCAATCACGCCCTGGGCGGTAACGTGGAAAATATCCAGGATCCCATCAGGAGATGCTTCTCTGGCCCCGACCGAATGTGACGGATCGATGCACACCGGCATTCGTGTCAACCGTTTGATAGCCGGCACGTGAGAGAAATCCACGAAGTTTCGATGCGGGATCCCGAAGGAAGTCTTCATACCTCGCAGGCAAAATACAATATTGGTGTTCCCCTCCGTAGCCACATACTCAGCTGCGTTCAGGGACTCATTCAAAGTAATCCCATATCCCCGCTTCAACAATATGGGATACTTATTCTGCCGTCCGACTGTTTTCAGCAGCTCAAAATTCTGCGTATTCCGGGTCCCAATCTGGAGCATAAGCCCGGTGGGATTCCCGGTCTGGTCCATGGCTTCGTTAATCTCGTCAATCTGGCTTTCATGCGTTACTTCCATGGCGATGATTTTAATTCCATACTCACCAGCCAGCTCAAACACGTACGGCAGACAGGCTTTGCCATACCCCTGGAATGAATACGGATTGGTCCTCGGTTTATAGGCGCCCATCCGAGTACAAACCTGGCCGCTCTCCTGCAGGGCTTTCATCATCCGCTCCACATGCCCCCGGTTGTCAACCGCACATAAACCGGCGAAGATATTCAGAGTGGATTGATTAAACTTCACTCCGTTATATTCAAATCCATTCGCTCGCGCTTCATCCTTATGTCTGCCGAGAATGCGATATTCCTGAGATATTCGGATCACGCGGTTCACCAGCGGCAGCGCTTCGATTGATTCCTGATCCAATCCGGAGGTATCACCGATGAGGTAGATTTCAATTAATTTCTGCTGTTCCCCCTGCACAGTATGTTTTTTAATCTCAATCCCCGGCAGATTCTCCAGGAACTCCCGGGTCTGTTTGAACTCTTCCGACCGTTCATCCGTTTTTGGATCCATGATTACCAGCATTACGGAACACCTCACTCTTTTTTGTTAGTTCATACCTTTACGGTTTTCCAGTTCCGGATCCGACTGAGATGAAATTTATGGTCTCATTTTACAGAATCAATGAATTAATTCGTGAATGGGACGGTATTTAAACCGGATTCTCAGAAGGTGAGACCGCCAACCAGCTGTATCATGGTGGTAATTTGCTGAAATCTGGTAACCGTAGATTCGCCGCTCATGCTCGTTGTGACGTCGTAGGTGGGCTTTCCATGCACGTACCGTAGGCCCAGATCGACCAGATCGCTGATAAATACACCAGATCCCAGGCTGTAAGCGAACGACCCGCCTGCCGCAGTTTCCTGGATTCCGGTTCCTTCATCGGAGGAGAGTTGGAGTTCCGGTGAGATCCCGTACATATATCCACCCTGGACAAAAGCATAGGCGGAAAAATCACGTGTAAATCTCATCCGATACTTCAAACCGGTCAGAGGAGTAAGAATATGCCAGGCCCCCGAACTCACATTATATAGATATGGCGGAAATATGGATGTGTAATTCGTTTGATGAATATGATAGGAAATTACGCTCATCCAATACAGATTATTGCTGGTACTCAATGGGATTGCGAGTTCACCTCCCACCGCAAAACCCGGATCGGCAAATCCGCCTCTGGTGCCGCCACCACCCGCAGATCCCCCGGCAGCAAAATCCCCGGCCGGAAAACTTGCGCCGATATTAAAT
>CAYPST010000099.1:0-835 GCA_964413425.1 uncultured bacterium | reverse complement strand
TATCAATCCCCGACGACTGTGCAACCAAACCTGCGGGTATATAAAGGAACAACGATAATATAAGGAATTTACGTAACATTCCGTTCGCCCTTTGTCTAGATTTTATCAACAGGTTCGGGATTCTCAGATTACCCCGAATTAAGATGAAATACCATCGGAACACACCACCTGATAAATGCGGTTATCTGCGAGCCTGCCAATTGCCGTGAATTTATAACCACTCACCAACTATTACAAGAATAGAAATTTGGCGGGAACCTTGCTCTTGTGAGGTTTTCCCATCACCCGAGATCATCACTACACCATCACCGCCCCGGATCAATCCTGCTGAGCACCCGGCACTTATGCTCTGCCAGGTCCGGCATCAAATCTTTCATCCTTCCCCAGGGAACATCCCAGAGATGCAAACAGCTCAACCCATTGATATCAGGTTAAAAGCCGGGACACCCAGAGTATCATCCAGTATCTCGATGGTTTCGTCAGTGGTGATGATGCCAATGACTCGTTTTTCACTGGTATTGTCATACCCTCCGAAGATAACCTGCCCCTCGGGGGTCACCTCCAAATCGGTGATATCATATGCACTGGTGATGGTAGTCAGAGTATTACTCAGAGCATCAACCTTTACCAGCCGGGGCTGCCCGTCAGTGCCGATCCCGGCGAAGTAAAATGCATTATCGGAGGAAGCCGCAGATTTGATATAATCAAAGTCCAGAGTAACATCCTGCAAAATATGAGGAACATTATTCTGGTTATAGACTTCCCATATTTCTTGTTCGGCCGTATCAACTGGAATTGCTATCAGGGTGCGTTCACCTGCATTCAACAGATAATT
>CAYPST010000098.1:0-15426 GCA_964413425.1 uncultured bacterium | reverse complement strand
CAGGAAACAATACCGGGGTTGCATTCGCTAATCATCAGCATGGGAAGTCAGCCGTGTATGAGAGGGTGGGGTTGCGATCTATGCCAAACTAAGAATTGCAAAAAGCTTGACACCGGGAAACTATACTGTGGAGAGTTCGCTGCACCTTCAGGCATGTAACGATAAAATCTGCCTGCCGCCGTCCACGATCCCGGTTCCCATCACCATCCCGGTTGTCGAATCCGGCCAGAGGACGGTTACTAAAAACAGAGACCTGTTTTCACAGTAGCCGGGATCGTTTTCGGCTTCTCGTCTCCCGTACGGTTTCGTTTGAGTGGAACTAAGAAATACGGGTTGTGTCATGGATGGCGACGGAGGAGCCCTTCATCGCATCCAGGATCGGGCACTCACTGGTGGGGCCCTCGCCCTGGCAGAGCGTGGTCAGGTGCTGCAGGGCGTTCTTGATTTGCTGCAGCTCGGCGATCTTTTCCTTCACTTCCGCCAGTTTGGTGTCTGCCCGGTCCCGGACATCGGCGCAGGTGGTGTTTTCATCCACCCGAAGGGTCAACAGGTCCTCGATTTCTTTCAGGGTGAAGCCCAGCTCCTGAGCTCGCTTGATGAACCGGATCCGTTCGATATGTTCATCAGTGAAAATACGATAGCCGGATCGGCGGCGCTCCGGTTCGGGGATCAGTCCCCGGCGTTCATAATACCGGAGCGTCTCCTTGTGCACGTCCGCTTTCTCCGCCGCCTCACCGATTTTATAGGATGGCATACTGTGTCCTCTCTCATCGAATTCACCTTATCGTTCACGGCTTAAACCCGTCTAACCACGGTCTTTAAGCCGTTACTTGTTTTTCTTTGGGTTGAGTGGAGTATTGACTGATTGGGAAAAATCGACATTTGTATGTTGCCCACCCAATCACTCAATCACCAATCATCCAATCTCCTGTACAATATTCCCTCCGAGCCCGAAAATCCAGAGCGATATCATCAGTACTGTCGCACCGGCGGTCACCCAGCGGCTCCAGAGTGCGCCCTGCCGCTTTATCACATTCAACCAGATTGCCCGTCCCAGAAACAGGATAGATAACGGGAGAAACACCCAGGTGAGCTGTCCCAGCCAGAGTCGTCCGACAGCGGAGAAAGAGACCGCCAGGAATGAAAGCCCCGCCGGGATGATACAGCACCAGGGGAGGGCGAAAATTATCGAAGACAGATCCGCGAGCAACAGCGTTTTATTATCCTGGTTCATAATTATGCTAGGTTCTGTTTCTTTCTGTTTGGTTAAATTGATTGGATTCTGCCAATTGTATGCTCCTGAAAAGTTTCACGAGTCACTTCGAATCATCCGAGCCCGCGGGAGGGAATGTGTGGTATTTCGGTGGTTTTCATTTTTCCGGGATAATTGATTTCCTCCAGGGTCATGCCCGCATCGGTGACGGCGGTTCGAAGATCCGCTTCGGAGATCCGTGCGTCTTCGTCCAGTTTCAGCTGAACCAGGCTCTCGTTGATGTCCACGTAAATATCCTGTACCCCCTTTAATTTTTTCAGCTTCTTTTCCAGCCCGAAAGCACAGTAGGAACACGCCATCCCTTTGACGGTTAACACTACATCCGGATCTGTGATTTTTTTCTTTTTGGCGAAAAGTTCTCCGGGAGTGATGAGCATGCTCATCATGAAACCCAGCAGAACTGCCGGAACGATCATTTTTCGGATCATGGGTATATCTCCTGTTTACGGTCATTGCTGTTTTATGTTCATTATAGCTAAACGGGTTGTTGTAGATTTAAAAAAACCATGTTCCAACCCCGCCTGTTTTCGAGAGGTAAAGAAACTGTAGGAAAGAAGAAGCGAGATAGGGCAGAGGAGATCACCAAAGTCACAGTTTTCCCGCATGTGCAAGCTTCCGTCTCTGGCATCCGTTCCTCTTGATGGACGCAGTGGTCGCTGTACCGATATGTTTTTGGGGCGCGGCGGGGAAGAAATCTGTGGGCATCTGTTGTTTCTGTGTTCATCTGCGTGCTCTTATTAAATATGAATCTCAATCTCTACCACGGTTTGGTAATTAAATTGATCACCGGCATTTGATGAGACAACGGGAATTTGAACCCCGGGTCTGACTGCCCAGTTACGCCAGGTAATCCAGGCGCCGAATCCCATCAGAAGCCGGCTGCCGCCCGAGCCCCTGACCGGTGTGCCGTCGACCTGTTTCCTGCCGGACACCTGCCCGTTCACCTCAGCCATGAGGACCACATCAGGGTCGTAGAAGCCCGTCAGTACGGGACGGAATCCCAGGGCCAGGTCAAATAAAAACACATTTCCCGGCTGCACCTGGGCTGCCGGCGTAATATTGACCCGGTACCGGCCTGTCCCCCAGTACATCCAGTGCCTGCCTTCATACGCAGCCGACGCTCCGCCGATGTATCCCGTGGGTTTCGTGCCGTGAGTGGCGTTTCCGCCTTCTGTTTCAGCTTCCTCTTCACTACTATCCAACGGGCGATCAATGCCACCCAGTACGGCCGCATGGTAGACGCCGCCGAACACATCATGCTGGAAAAAACGGTACTTGGTCTGCACCAGCAGATTTTCCACACTTCTGAACAAACCTCGGTCGGCTTGCAGCGGTTGATGCCCCTCCAAGGACACCACCCAATCCTCGGTGATTCCGTAAATCGTGTGATATCCAAGAGCACGGTGATTGCCTACGGGAAGCGCCTGCTGTTCGACCCCGACTACGAACCCGAACCCGCCCTTCCAGATGGTGCGGGGCCCCACGCCGAACAGGGGTTCATGGGCAAACAGCGCATTACCGGTAAAAAAGATACTTATGACAAGCAAGTAAAATCTCGATAGCCGGAAATATCTGTACAATACGGTCGGTAACGAAAACTTGCTCTGTTCTCTCCGGAATTGTGTATCCTCTTTTTGCATTCTGTGTATCCTCCTGATCATGTGTTCGGATGTTATGCGCTGAGCAGTCGCAGTATCGGCGTCAATGCGAAGGCAAAAAACGCTCCCACTGTCCAGATCCCGGCGGCGGACCAGAACATGAATGTGGTGAACTTTCCCGCCACTTCGCAGCCCTGTCCTCCGATAAGGGCGCAGGCGACTTTGCCCTTCGGGCGCAACGTCAGGACGCCGCTGAAGGCGATCATCAGTCCTGATCCTAGGAAAATCCACTCTTTAATTTGTGATAATGGAATCAACCAGGGGCAAGCGCTGGTGAGCCCCACCACTGCTGCCCCGCCGGCAATGACGGAAACCGCAGCCGGCAGCGCACAGCAGAGCAGGGTGCCAGTGGAGGTGAACAGTGCCAGAAAACTCGCCAGTCTGGATCGTTTATCAGATGGTGGTTTTGTCGCAGGCATAACACTGTCTCCCTCCGGGAAGGTTTTTTATTTGAGTTCTCTTTCATGTCTGACCCTAATATAAGCCCTGTACCTTGGTACGGAGTCAAGGGGAAAATGTGCGCAACATGTCAAACTTCCCGGTCCCGCTCTTTTGTTGGGGTATATAACCGGGAGAGTCGGCTGGCGGAAAAACAGAGAAATTTATCCTTGATTTGTGTGACGGGGGCAAATATATTCTTAAAGTAATTGAGACTGAATCTCAATTAAAATTAGAAAGGGTGCCTACACTTGTTTGAAGAGATAGATGTTATTGAAAGACCGGAAACACGGTCACACGCCCGGGAGCGAATTGATGAGGAAAAATGATCCCACGGCCCCGGGCGAGGGGCTCGATCCGGCCAGGATGCCCGGGCACTGGCTGCTGGCTCAACTGGGAAAGCGAGTGTTGCGCCCCGGGGCAAACGATTGACGAACCGGATGTTGGATGCATTGGATATCACGCCCGCCGATCTGGTGGTGGAGTTTGCACCGGGACTGGGATACACCACCCGTAAAACGCTTGCAAAGAAGCCGCGGTTTTATACAGCCATCGAACGGGAAAAAACCGCAGCAGCCCGGGTGAGAAACCGCCTGCCAGGGGAGAACAGCGAATGCCGGGTTGGCGACGCCGCGGAGACCGGGCTCCCCCCGCAAAGCGCTACCGTTGTGTATGGCGAAGCCCTGCTCACCATGCAGCCGGCGGTGAAGAAATACCGGATTGTCCAAGAGGCGTTCCGGCTGTTAACTCCGGGCGGAAGGTACGGGGTCCACGAACTGCTGCTGACTCCGGATGATATTTCCAGGGAAACAAAGGCCGAGATCAAGTCCGCACTTTCACAGTCCATTCGAGTCGGTGCGCGTCCGCTAACGGCGAGGGAATGGAGCGCACTCCTCATGTCCGCAGGATTTGAGATTGAGACGGTGGGAAACCGCGCCCATGCATTTGCTCCGTTTGCGGCGAATGCTTGACGATGAAGGCATTACCGGTACCGTACGCATACTCTTCAATCTCGTACGGAACCGCGTGGCCCGCAGACGGGTGCTGGAGATGCGGAATATCTTCCGGCGATATGAGGACTCTCTAACAGCCGTATTAATCATCGCCCGTAAACCGACATAATAGACCGAACATTTTTTTGGTGTGCGGGACAATCTCCGGGACATTGCCTATCGATGCGGCACGGTGGTGATTCTCTCCATTCGGTCCCTCTCCCATAAATGGAACTGCAGAGACTTATTTTGTGTTCGTCCACATTTCCTGAGCTAAATGCCGAATTTGCGTGAGGTCACGTTGCATTTCACTCCAGCCATACCAAAGAGCGTAGTCAGGGTTGGCATGGAAGGTTCCCTGGAATGCACGCATTCGGTGTTTGAGAAACATCACAAACAATTTCTGCTCGATTTCAGTCGGGGCATCATGAAATGTCAACAGGTCGGGGAAGGCGTAGCTGTAACTCTCCGGTTTTTGGAGCACCCCATCATCATATAATGCTGCTACCTCTCGTATCGCTTCTGCCATCAGATGATCGATTCGTTTGATGAGGGAATCGCCCTTCGCCAGTTCCGCCTGGGCAAAATGCTCCGAGTGGCACTCTCCACAGGTGGTCAGCATTTTGTCTCGTTCTTTCTGCCATTCTTCCTGGGTTAATCGAGCAAGGTCGGCTTGTTTTACTGCATCAAGACGTTCTGTAGGTTCACCTTTTGGATCCAGAACCCCTAATCCTTGCAAAATAGTCGCCCGATCTGCTGCCCATTGTTTATCTTCCGGCATCGGAAGCCGTACCGCCAGAAATCCCCATGCCGTGCGTACTTCATGGTTTCCATCCTGCATATGACAAGTTTGGCAGGTCGGGGCGGCAGCGTCCTCGGGGAGCACGCCCTTCATTTTCAAATCGTATCGAACCCCGTGTTTAGAGGCGGAATACATCTCCCACTGGGGATGATCAAAGCCCATATGGCAGGTGCGACATGCTTCCGGCTGGCGTGCCTCTTCCACGGAAAAAGTATGCCGGGTATGGCAGGCGTCACAGGAGGCGAGGCCAAATCCGGCCCCCTCCGCTTTTAACCGTTCGATTTCGTCTGTGGACTTCAAGCCGATTTTATGGCATCCACCACATCCCTTTTTCCCCTCAATGAGTTCCATCGGTTGCCAATGAATGGTCGGCATGGCTTCCATCGCCGCCCAGGCCATAGCGTGTTTCCCGCGTTTAAACTGCTCCACCCGGTCAGGATGACAGTTATTGCACGTTTCCGGCGTCGGTATGGCGGCCTTATCGGCATCATCTGTTGATGAATGCTCACTTCCGTGACACACCGCGCAACCCACACCTGATTCGCTGTGCTTGCTGAGTTTCCAATCGGAGACGATATTCGGCGTTTCAGTGGTATGGCATGTTACGCAGTCTTGCCCCAAGACCGGGAATGCCGTGAACAATCCAATGAAAAGCACTCCATACAAAACATCGTTTTTCATTCTCTCCTCCCGAACAGATGATTTTAACGTATACGAATTATAGTATTGTAATCTGATTTCGGGTGCAAGGGAGCACCTCCTATTATATAAATATTTTATAAGGCAATAACAACCATTTTCAGATTAATTAATCTGAAAATGGTTCTACCTTAACAATGCGCGACTGTGAATGAGGAAAATAATCCCTTGACTCTATAGTATACTATAAGCTGTATATTCCTCTCGTATAATCAGCACAACAGCATCACGAGGAGGTTGCGTATGACCATGCAAATCGGCAAAGTGGCAGAGGAGGCGGGGGTGAGTGTCCAGTCCATTCGCTATTATGAACGCATCGGGGTGCTTCCGGAACCCCATCGCAGTCAGAGCGGCTACCGGCAGTATACCCCGGAGGCAATTCAACGTCTTCAATTTATTCAACGAGCCCAGGACCTCGGATTCACCCTGGAGGAAATCAAGGAGTTGCTGCAATTACGCGTGGAAGACCCGGATGTCTGTGATACGGTTCAAGCCAAAGCATCCCGGAAGATCCGGACGATTCGGCAGAAGATCCGGCGTCTGCAAAAAATGGAGGAAGCCCTCGATACGCTAGTGCACCATTGTGAAATGCAACAGACCAGTGCGGAATGCCCGATTCTTGAGTATCGCGACCCTGCATTTCATGAATCCTTTGAAGAGGAGATCCCGCTATGAAAAATATCTTTTCACAGATCGGCGCGGTCATTTCGGCGTTTCTGGCGTCGTTGTGTTGCATTGGTCCGCTGATCGTCGGATTGTTCGGGATTGGGAGTGCCGGAGCGTTTGCGGCGGTGGATGCGTATCGTCCGTATTTGCTCGGAGCGGCCTTGCTCTTTCTGGGGTATGCCTTTTATCAAATTTATGGCCGGAAACGCGGGAATCGCCGGACCCGGACTGTCCTCTGGATTATCACCGGGCTCACCGGAGTCCTGCTTGCCTTCCCCTCCCTGCTGGTCTTTTTATATTAACGTTCAACATGCAAGGATCCATACACGATGAACAACACTTATGATCTCGTCGTGCTCGGAGGCGGGGCGGCGGCATTCGCTGCTGTTGCCGAAGCCAATCGCCAGCAGAAATCCACCGCCCTGATTAATGCCGGATTACCCCTGGGCGGCACCTGCGTGAATGTGGGCTGTGTGCCAAGTAAACACCTGCTGGCAGTGGCGGAATCCGCAAGCCGTTTGCAGCGCCAGCCTTTCCAGGGCGTGAGTTATGACGGAACACCTCCTTCCGTCGACTGGTCCACCATTCGGGAAGAGAAAGACGACCTCGTCCGGCAGCTGCGGAAGCAGAACTATGTGAACGTGGCCGACCACTACGGAACAGACATCTTTACCGGGTTCGGACGTCTCGTTGATGAGACCACCATCGAACTGACCTCTGGTGCTGAAACCGGAAAGATGATTACCGGCCGCACCATCCTCCTCGCCACCGGCAGTGCTCCCGACGTTCCGCCCATTGATGGATTGAACAAGGTCCCTTATGAAACCAGCGAAACGCTCCTGGAGCGGGAAACCCTCCCGGAATCGCTGGTGATTCTCGGCGGCGGATTCGTCGCCATGGAGTGGGGACAGATCCTGCATCGGCTCGGCGTGGACGTCACCATTCTCCAGCGATCCGACCACGTGCTCTCCCGGATGGAGGGACAACTGGGGCGGGCGTTGGAACAGTACCTCACAGAAGAGGGCATCCGGATTCTCACCGGAACCCAGGTACAAAGAGTGCAGAATCAACCGGACGGAGTGGAGGTGCAGTATCAACACCAGTCGGAACTCTCGTCCTTCACGAGTGAGGCGCTCATGGTCGCCACCGGGGTGGCCCCCAATAGTACGAATATCGGATTGGAAGAAGTGGGGATAGCGGTGACAGGCGACGGAGCCATTGAGGTGAACGACTATTTTGAGACCGCCATACCGCACATCTATGCCGCCGGAGACGTGATCGGTCGCCCGATGTTGGAAACCGTCGCCGCCAAAGAGGGAAATATCGCCATGCAAAACGCCTTCGCCGGCGCCACCAAATCCCTCAATTACCGGCACGTCCCGGAAGTGGTGTTCACGGATCCGGAGGTGGCCAGCGTGGGCATCACCGAACGGGAATACATGGAGGAGCACGGGACCTGCTCCTGCCGAACGGTGGAGTGGAAGGACCTGCCCAAATCGCAGGCGGTCGGCGATCCCCGGGGATTAGTCCAGATCGTGCGCCATCATGAAACGGATGCGATTGTGGGCGTCCACATGATCGGCCCGCGGGCCGGGGATCTGATCGGGGAAGCAACGCTGGCTGTCCAGTATGGACTCACCATTGATGATCTGATTAATACTATTCATCCATTCCCCACCTTCAGCGAGGCACTCAAACGGGCCGCCCAGGCGTTCGTGCGGGATATCAGTCTGATGAGCTGCTGTGTGGAGTAGGAATTGGGACGCAACCCTGCCGTACCAACCACCGGTTCAGAACGAACCATGATCTCCCCCCGTAACATTTCCTGAACATCTTCGTCTGTATAAAAGACAGTGTGAATTCAAACCATCAAACAAGATGTACATTATGGCAAGAACGAACAACGTGGACGTAGAGAAAATTCAGCAGACTGAGGACGCAATCAAAAAAGATCCGTCGGAAGCTCGAAAGACCCAGGTGATTGAAGGCGAATGGCAGGTAGAGGAAGGTACGGTGCAATATCGCTCAACCA
Organism: uncultured bacterium; assembly: GCA_964413425.1. GTDB lineage: Bacteria > Fidelibacterota > JAANXI01 > JAANXI01 > JAANXI01 > DATFLS01. The sequence goes on along the minus strand of CAYPST010000098.1, from coordinate 6,866 downwards.
TTGGGTTTGAAGGTGGGGAGACGGTGTTTGAAGCGGATAATCCCACCTTCATGGGTGGGGGAGGCAATCTTCCCGGACCGATGCACTATTGCTTTTACGGTCTGGCATCCTGTTAAACAGGCACCTTTGCAACCATGGCGGCCATGCTCGATATCCCCCTGAAAAAGCTCACCACCCTCGTGGAAGCGGATGTCAATTTCTCCCGGGTCTTCGGGGTCAGCGATGACCCGGTGATGGAGGAAGTCCGGGTCACATTGCAGGTGGAGAGTGACGCTCCCGAGGAGCGAATCCGGGAGGCGGAACAACTCGCGCTGGAAAGGTGTCCGGTGGTATTTACGCTTCGGCATCCTGTGAATTTGACTCCGGCGATCGAATTAAATCAATCGTAAACCATCATAATTCTCTGTTGCAATGGGAAGCCCCTCACTTCAACAGAAAAAAGAGAAAGGAACGCACAGATTATGCATGGAATGCAAGGCATGATGAACGGATTCGGATGGGGCGGTATGTGGTTCGGCTGGCTGGTCTGGTTGATTATCCTTGGAGTGATCATCTGGGCGGTGGTTACCCTGGTGAACCGGACCTCCGGGGACAACAGGACCACTCCACCCACAAATCGTGAGACGCCCCTGGAAATCCTGCAAAAGCAGTATGCCCGCGGGGAAATTATCGAAGAGGAATACCGCGAGATGAAGAATACACTGTAAGGACAAGATGAATATCCACAGGCGGATATCTTTTGGCATAGTTGGCATGATGTTACTTACCAGCGCTGCCGCCGGCTGGAAGTTCCCCGGAAGAGAGACGCAGCCGACACATCGCACCCTTGAGATTTCCGCCTTTCAATACGGTTATGCTCCAAGCCGAATTGCGGTCAATACCGGGGATACCCTCACCATTCACCTCTCGTCGGAAGACGTCACCCACGGGTTCTACCTTGAAGGGTATGATCTCAACGCCCGAATGCGCCCGGGGACCCCGTATTTCCGGATTGATACCACCGATCCCGATACCCAATACCGGCGGGTCGATGCCCACACTTTCGTGGCGGGCCGGCCGGGGAAATTCCGGTATCGCTGCTCCGTGAACTGCGGCGCTCTGCATCCCTTCATGCAGGGGGAATTGATCGTTGGCCCCAACCGGGTCTATACTACCGGCGTGAGCCTGGCAGTGGGTTTGATCCTTGGCAGTTTGGTGTTTCTGTTTCGTGAATGGAAACGGAAGGAATGACTGTGAGCGACAATTCGAAAGTTCGGCAGAACGGTCCCCCAGTACGTTCTTCAACATCACGGAGAGGAGCCGGCCGGATGGAGGAGGTCCGATCTGATTCAGCCCTGCAGAACCGGCGCATCAGACGGGTGAATCTTTTCGACAAATGGCCGTGGCTGGAACGCATTGTGAAACACAGGGCGTTCCAGTTCGCGGTGATTCTTCCCAATTTGCTGCTGTTTTTCCTGTTTCTTCTGGCAGGGATTTGGGGCACTCCGGTGGGAAGCCATAATATCATCATCGTATTTGTCTGGATTCTCTGGTGGGTGCTGCTCATCGCGGTCCTGGTTCCTTTTGGCGGACGAGTCTCCCATTTTGCGTTGTGTTCCTGGCTCCTTTTTATTATACTGTTCAATCAAACAATTGAATAATGAATTATCACAACCGAAGAACCGTCTGATACCGGCTAAACAATAAGTCGAGGAGAATAGACCCATGGAACGAGAATACAATACCATTATTTTAGGTGGCGGGGTGGCAGGGTTGGTGGCCGCCCGGCGTTTACGCAAACGCGCGCCCACCTCCCATTCTATCCTGCTCATCGATCGAAACCGAGAGCACCTGTTCGCGCCGTCCCTGCTCTGGATGCTGACCGGGAACCGGCAACCGCCCGGTATCACCCGGCCCCTGCCATCCCTGGAGAAGAAGGGCGTTGACTTTCTGCAGGGCACAGCGGAGTACATTGATCCCCAGGAGCGGTTGATTACCGTTGATGGGAACACTTTCTACGGGGATTATCTTATCATCGCGCTGGGTGCCGGTTTGCACCCTGAACTGATTCCCGGACTCTTCCAGGCAGGTGAGACCTTTTATAGTCTAGAGGGAGCCGTAAAACTGCAGCAACGGCTTGCCGAATTTCGCAGTGGAAAGATCGTAGTGCTCACCGCAGCACCCGCCTACAAATGTCCAGCAGCGCCGTACGAAGCGGCGATGTTGCTGCGTTCCCACTATGATGGGAATAGTGACGTATCCGTTGACATTCATGCGGCGGAACCTGGTCCCATGGGAGTCACCGGTCCGGAAGTATCCGGTATGGTCCGGGGTATAGTGGAGTCCCGGGGTATCGGCTACTTTCCCGACCGCCAGGTGAGCGAAGTGGATCCGGGAACCCGCACGCTCTATTTTAACTCCGGTGAGTCGACTTCCTATGATCTCCTGGCGTATGTCCCACCTCATCAGGCACCTGCCGTGTTGCAAGAGAGCCAGCTCACTGATGACAGCGGATGGATTCCGGTGGACAGGCACACCCTGGAGACCGAACATGCCAACGTCTTCGCGCCTGGAGATAATAATCAGATCATGCTGGAAATGGGCAAACCCCTGCCAAAAGCCGGAACCTTCGCGCAGAAACAAGCGGAAGCGGTGGTAAACACCATACTCAGCGATCTGAAGGGGACATCGGACAAAGGACGGTTTACCGGACAGGGTGCCTGCTTTCTGGAAATCGGAGATGGCAAAGCCGGTTTCGGCAGCGGTGATTTCTATCACCAACCCACACCGGATGTCACGTTAAAACGGCCTAACCGGTTCTGGCGCCTGGGCAAAGTGGTGTTTGAAAAATACTGGCTATGGCGATGGTTCTGAGGAGAGTTCCAAAAACAAGTAGCGATTACTCTGCAGGGGAGGGTCTCCAAGGATAGCCACCGATGCGCACAGCAGGGCGGGAGACGGTTCGACACCGGTTCACCAACCGGGTGAAAAGCGATCCTCTGGTGCAGGCAGTCGGGTGGAAACCGGGCAGCGAACGGTGCCCCGATATCGGATGTTCGAAAAGACGGCTGCAAATCAGGTTCCCACAATCCGGTAATTGCGCATCATGCCCATATCCTCATGCTCCAGATTGTGGCAGTGGTACAGAAACAATCCCGGATAATCCTCGAATCGAAGCAGGACTTTCACCGCAGTGCCCGGCAGCAGCAGAAACGAATCCTGCCAGCCCTCGTCGACAAAGCCGTCTCCAAGGTGCGCCCAGTCCGCTAATTCGGGATCCAGAATCTGTCGCTCCAGAATCCGGAACTGGAGACCGTGGATATGCACCGGATGCGGCATCTGCATCATTGTTCCCATCATACCGCCCATCATGCCACGGTTACCCCCGTTGATGAACTCCCAGATTTCCGTGGTGTTCAACTGCACCACCTCATCCCGTGCCACCTCTTCCATTTCAAATACCCGCCCGTTGATAGTCCATTGCATGCGGGACAGAGCGAATTGGAAGGTCCGGGGATTCCGGCGGTTCACCGCTGTTTCCGGATCCATGTTTTCCAAGGGTGCCAGCCTGTCGGGGAGTGTGAGTTCCGAGTTCTCCCGTCGGTCGACCCGGAAATGCAGCACCGGGAACTCCGATCCATTGGGCAGAGACTGTCCCTCCATCATCGATCCGGTTCCCCGGCGTCTCCCCATCATTCCGCCTCCCATCCCCTGCATTCCGTTGACGGAAAACGGCAGGCTCTGGAGTGTCACCTGAGAACCCACCGGCAGGCTGCCGAAATCCCGCCAGACGTCAATCCGCTCCGCCGGGGCCAGCACCACATACGGCCGGTGGACCGGTTGATCCAATAATCCCCCATCGGTACCCAGCACTGTAACAGGTGTGCCGTCACTCCAGGCGAGTTTGTAGATCCGGGAGTTCGAGCCGTTCAATACCCGCAGCCGATACGGCCGGGTGGCCACCGACTGTTCTTCAGGAAACCGTCCGTTGATTAACATCTGATCACCCAGAAAGCCCGTCATTCGATCCATCATTCCGCGATTCAGGTAGACCAGCTGATTATCCCTGTCAAATGTCCGATCCTGGAGAACCACCGGAATATCATGTGTCCCGGAGGGCAGGCCCGGCGATTCTTCCTCCGGGTCGGTGATAATCAGCAATCCTGCCATCCCGGAATAGACCTGGGGACCTGTCCGCCCATGGGGATGCGGGTGATACCAGTACGTGCCCGGGCGGTTCCGCACTTCGAACTCATACACGTAGGTCTCTCCCCGGGGGATCACAAATCGCGGATGTCCGTCGGCGAGTTCCGGAACATGCAGTCCATGCCAGTGCACAATGCTGGTTTCATCCAGGTTGTGAGAGAAACGTATTCGCACCCGCTGGCCCTTCTGCAGGCGGATTGGCGGTCCGAGATAACTCTCTTCCATGGGAGTCAGAGTCCCGGCAGGCCCTTTACGCAGTGAGGCCTCGAAAGTACGCACCCTGGTTGATGCGCCCGGAAAGAGGGCCACCTCACCAGGCACGGCCCGGAGATCGATTTCAACATCCGGATCGAAGGCGGGATCGGAGGATGTACGCACCGATGACTCTTCCGGTAATAAGTGTCCCAGCACGAGACCACCTCCTATGAGCAACAGTGATCCCATCCCGGCTGTTTTTAAAAAACTCCGCCGATTCAATTGCGTTCTATCTTTCATCATGTAGCTCTCCTGTTCAGTCATTCGCTTTCTTTTCTAGGATAGACGTATGTCTTGCGATTTTGTTACGGGCATTCCCGGGCAGTGAAAAGACGTCCGCTTCTGGTACGCCAGGAGCGTGGTGCAATGGAAGGACTGATGCTCCGCCCAGGATTCCGGGTTGTTCTCCCTACCGGTATTTCGTATACTAAATTATTCAATGTATTAATAGAATAAGTGGATGCTATCCATGGGAAAAGAAAACCGAAAATTCAAAGATGCCATTTATATCCAATTCGCCCGGATTGGCAAAGCCATATCCAGCCCCAAGCGACTGGAGTTATTAGACCTGCTCTATCAGGGATCTGAAAAAGTGGAGACACTGGCCCGGGAGACGCAGATGACCATTGCCAACACATCGCGTCATCTGCAGGTCCTGCTAAGTGCCCGGCTGGTCTCGAACGAGAAACAGGGGGTGAGTGTCTATTACCGGCTGGTCGACAATGCCGTGTGCGATTTCATGCTGGCGATCCGCCATCTTGCCGAGCAGCGGCTGGCTGAAGTGGAATCCATCACTCATCAATTTTTAAAAGAAAAAGACCAGCTCGAACCGGTGGATCAGGATCAGCTGATGGATCAGGTACGGCAGGGAGACGTCACCGTGGTGGATGTCCGACCGGAGGATGAATACCAGTACGGTCATTTTCCGGGCGCCATCTCCGTGCCCCTCGCCACCCTGGAATTCCGGCTGGAAGATCTGCCCAGGGATCAGGAAATCGTCGCTTACTGCCGCGGACCATACTGCGTCCTGGCGGTGGATGCGGTGAATCTGCTGCGGGAGAAAGGCTTTCAGGCAGTCCGCCTGGAGGAAGGAGCGGCTGACTGGAAGATCAAAGGCTTTGACGTAGAGGAAGCCCCTCAGAACGAATCATAACCAAATCGTTTGTGTTTCGGTAAAAAAATCCTATCGAATGCTGTAGCGATGGGAGGTATGTCGCCCCGTTGGGGCTTGGGGAATCGTGGCGCTTTCATTTCCCAGGGCTGCGCCCTTCACTGGTGCATTTCGCCCTTCGGGGCTTGTCGCGGGATTGCGGCAATCGGCATCGGCAATACTCGATCACGAAACCTTGCCCCAACGGGGCAAAATGGAACAGGCCGGGGCACCGCCCTGGAGAACAGGAATATCCTGATACCAAGCCCCAACGGGGCGGTATAAGAAAGGCAAACAAGACCGTTTGACCGGAAACACGGAAGATCTGTCGCAGAAATTATCGATTATCAACGCAAGTTTTCCGAACTTGATGTGTCGTATTGTTATGGACCCAGTACCGAGGCACGTTTACGCATAATGGTTGGCCCTGAGCACAGTCCGGATTTCCTGCCCCGATTACAGGACGGCGACCGTGCCGCCTTCCGGCAGCTGTTTGAAGCGTACGGCGAGATGGTGTATAACGTCTGTTTCCAGATAGTGGGGAACCGGGAAGATGCGGTGCAGGATGTCTTTCTGAAAATCCACCGGGAATCTCGATACCCGGTCCGGCTATGAGATCATGGCGGTGTTCCAGGAGCTGAACCGGCAGGGGCGCACACTGGTTGTGGTCACCCACGAACGGGATATCGCAGAATTCGCCAGCCGGATCATCACCATTTCGGACGGGAAGATTCACAGTGATGAGCCAAACCCCAGGGTCCGGAGTGCCCTGGACGAACTGGAAAAATTAGAGGAACCTGTGGAGGTGTCATCATGAAAACCGGACGGATAGTCAAATCGGCATTTCGGGGGCTGGGCCGGAACAAGCTCCGGACCTTTTTCATGATGATCGGAATCATCATTGGCATCACTGCTGTTACCATGGTCGTGTCAGTGGGGTTGGGTGCCGAGCAGCGGGTGATGGAGCGGGTGAAGAAATTCGGGCTGGAAAGTCTGATGGTCTTTGCCGGTGGCGGCAGGGAGATGGGGCGTCCCTCCGGCGATCAGGTCACCACATTGAAACTCGCTGACAGTGAAGCCTTGCTGCAAGAGATTTCCGGGATTTCAGGGGCGGCCCCATTTAACCGGCTGCCCGGCCGCACCGTTCAGTACCAGGGACAGACCCAAACGGCCACCATCTATGGTGTTACCAGTGAATGGGACTGGGTGTGGGAGTGGGAGTGGGGGGCTGCCTCGGGCCGGTTCATTTCACAGGAGGATGAGCAGCGGATGGCGC
>CAYPST010000097.1:0-15713 GCA_964413425.1 uncultured bacterium | reverse complement strand
CTTATAAGCACTTGCCAGCACGTGTTTGAATCATGTCTTCAACCTCCTCCTCCTGGCAACTGCTCACTGCCAACTGCCAACTGCTTACCGAAATCCCCCCGTAACACTCAGAGCGTTCGTTCGTCTGTATAGATGAAATATTGAAAAAGACCGCCGACTATCTGACTACTGAGGCACTTCATGAGCTGGTGCGTACAGCGAAATAAAGGAATTCCTGATGAAAAGATACTGCTCACACAGCTGGACCCGACTGGGTGCCCTGAGTGTTCATGTTGGCATAATTCCCGCAGCTCCCGTGGAAACTTCTCTGGGAGTACCAAACAGTTTCCAACATTATGGTGTTGTTTTGCACTCCTGTTATATGGCATAAATATTGCACAAGATACCGGAACTAAAAAGGTACAATCAACACAAAGGAGGAATAGAATGAACGTAATGAGAAGTATTGGACTCGCAGGAATGATTGTCTTTTTCGCGAGTTTCGCCCTGGGTCAGGGCATGCAGGGGCAGCAGCCCCGGAACAGCCCCGGACAGATGGGAATGATGGGCGACGGAATGCATAGTGGGCAGGGCATGATGGCCATGATGCACGGGGGCCGGGGAATGATGGGTGGTGGAATGCACGGTGGTATGATGCAGTGCGGCATGATGGGGGCGAACGTCCCGTCGGCCCAAACCATTCTCCGCCAGAGTAACCGGCTGAATCTAAGCGCGGAACAGCGAACCCGGCTGCAGAAGGTGGCCATGACCGTTCAAAAGGATCTGATTGACTTGAAGGGCGACCTGCAAAAACAGCAGCTGGACTTGAACAGTGCTCTGTTATCCGACAATCCCCGGGAGAAGCAACTCCAGCAGATTATTGATGCGAAGGCTTCTGCCCAGGCCGCCATCCAGAAACGCCAGATTCAAGGCTTTTTCGAGGCCAGGGAAATCCTCACACCGGAGCAGCAGAACAATTTGGTCCTGATGCCCATGGGTGGTATGATGGGGGGAATGAATCCGCAGATGCAGCAATCCGGACCACAAGGCCAACAGGGGATGATGCCCATGATGAACCGGAGTGGAAATAACAACAACTAACAATACTCATTGTCACTAAGGAATAATGGAAAAGGGTCCGGTAAGATACCGGACTCTTTCTGTCTTGACCAGTTCACATGATATTGTTTTCACAACCCAATAGCGACAGCATGGATCATACGCCGGATATTCGAGACGAAATAGGTAAATACCAACTTTCTGATTACACTTTAAAATGTGGAATAATCTACATGCTGGTGTCGAATATTCTACAAAACAAATACCAGGATCCTACGACCAGATAGAACTTTGCAGACAAATGAATGAACCTCCCTGCGGCTTGCCGCAGGGAGAATTCATTAAACAGTTGCTCATTCAATTACTTTATGTTTTTACCTGTTTTCTAAACACTCTCATTAAATATATCTTTCTCTAAGCGGATGCGAAATCTCCGTATTTGTTCGCAGGAGAGCTGGCTGTGAAATATTCAGATCGTTAGATGACTTCTATAAAATTATCACTACTAATAAGAGCAGGTAGGAAACGTTTAGGAAAATGGACTTTAAAATTCAAGTGAGAGCGTAGAATGAATCATCAGCATAATCAGGAAGACAGTCACTCCATGAATCACGGATCGCACGAAAGCAAATCAGGTTCACAACATAAACATAAAGCAGATCACACCGGTCATGAACAGATGTTCAGGAAGAAATTCTGGTGGTCGCTAGTCTTATCCATCCCGGTGATTATCTACAGTCCGATGATGCAGCAGTGGCTGGGATTCTCCATGCCGGACTTTATTGGCAGCCGGTGGATCACCCCGGTATTTGCGATCATTGTGTTTTTCTATGGCGGACTCCCGTTTCTCCAGATGGCCGTCCCGGAGGTAAAAAATCGCAAACCCGGCATGATGATGCTCATCTCTCTGGCGATTACGGTAGCGTTCATCTATAGCGTCGGGGCATTATTCATCTCAACCGGCCAGGGGTTTTTCTGGGAGCTGGTCACATTGATCGACATCATGCTGTTAGGCCACTGGATTGAGATGCGCAGTGTCCGGAAGGCGTCCGGTGCCCTGGATGAACTGGCGCAACTCATGCCGGATACAGCAGAACGGATCACCGAAAATGGAGCCACCGAAGAAGTGAAGGTCAGCGAACTAACCGATGGTGACCTTGTTCTGGTGCGTCCCGGAGAGAGCGTTCCGGCAGACGGCACTATCGAACAGGGCGAATCGGACCTGAACGAGGCGATGATCACCGGAGAATCCAAACCGGTGTCGAAAGGGGAAGGCGACGACGTGATCGGTGGAACTATCAACGGGGATGGCAGCCTCCGGATACGCACCTCCGCCACCGGTGAAAATACCGCACTGGCTGGCATCATGCGATTGGTGAAAGAGGCGCAGGAGAGCAAATCCGATACCCAGATACTTGCGGATCGCGCGGCGGGATGGCTGTTTTACGTCGCCCTAAGTGTGGCGATAGTGACAGCGCTTGCCTGGACTGTGGCCGTGGGCTTTGGGGTCGATGTCATCGCACGAGTCGCTACAGTGCTGGTCATCGCGTGTCCTCATGCGCTCGGACTCGCTGTCCCGCTGGTGGTGGCGATTAGTACGTCGCTGGGAGCACAGAACGGTATTCTCATCCGCGACCGTCTGGCGCTGGAACAGGCGCGGGAGATCACGACTGTCATGTTTGATAAAACCGGGACTCTGACGAAGGGAGAGTTCGGTGTGGTGAATATTGCCGAAACAGACGGCCAGTCCACCGATGATGTGCTGGCTTTAGCTGCGGCCATCGAAGGCGATTCGGAGCACACCATCGCCCGGGGGATCCGGGATGCCGCTGAAGAGAAAGATCTGACCCTCCCCGGGATCTCGAACTTCGAAGCGATCAAAGGGAGAGGAGTGAAAGCGCAATCTGACGGCGAATCCGTCTATCTGGGTGGTCCGAGATTGTTGGAATATCTGGACCTGGACCTGCCGGAGTCACTTTCAGACTTCCATGCCCGCGCGAATGAGCAAGGGCAAACGGTGGTATTTTTAATCCATGGTGAGAGAATTTTGGGAGGGATTGCACTGGCCGATGTGATTCGTCCCGAAAGCCGACAGGTGGTGCAATTGCTGCACCAGATGGGGTTGGAAGTCACTATGCTCACCGGGGATAGCCAAGCGGTAGCGAAGGCAGTTGCGGAAGAATTAGACATCGATCATTATTTCGCAGAAGTGCTACCGGGAGATAAAGACAAAAAAGTCTCCTCACTGCAGGCAGAAGGAAAGCGCGTGGCTATGGTCGGTGACGGTGTGAATGATGCACCGGCATTAACCCGCGCCGATGTAGGAATCGCCATAGGCAGTGGAACGGATGTGGCCATTGAGTCGGCGGGTATTATCCTGGTAAAAAGTAATCCCATGGATATCGTGAACATATTCCGCCTCAGTCGATCCACCCATCGCAAGATGATCCAGAATCTCTGGTGGGCTGCCGGATATAATATCTTTGCATTACCACTTGCTGCGGGTGTACTGGCACCAGTCGGGGTTATACTCTCTCCGGCGGTCGGGGCGTTACTGATGTCCATCAGTACCGTCATCGTAGCGATAAATGCGCAGCTGCTGCGGAGGCAAGACTTTACAGGAGACCTGGAGCCTGCGTAGCGTGAACATGAGTCATACTCAACAGCATGACAGGATCAGATGGTCGGGTTTCAATGATAGGAATGTATGACGGTAGAATGTAGAATATTCTCCAGGTCAAACACTCTCTGTATTGTGAACGGAAAAGAATCCATATCCCTCATTTGACAGGGCAGCCGCCCTTCAGGGGGTATTCAGCCTGGCGTGTAATTTTTATTGGTATGGTATTTGAGTTTAATATAGAAGATGGTGGCAATAATCTCTGGTGCTCTGGTAGAAAATTGTCGAAAAATCGCCGAAAAAAGTCTTGACACCAGCAGACTGGGGAATTACTTTTCCAGAGTACATAACAGGAGAGAATACTCCGAATAAAGCAAAGGGTATGGGTATGATCGGAGAGAAGCACTTATTTAACAGACAAATCAGCTGGAGCATCCATCAGGCCGCTCCTCATTTTATACAACCAGCGTTTTCCTTCCTTTTTTCTCACCGATGTTGTATGTGTTGCGGGTATTAATGATTCCTCATCCCGTATTGATTTAGCATCTCCCTGACATTGTTGGTCGACTGGTGTGGAGACCCCTTTGCAATATTCTTCGCATTCAGTGGTAAGATAACTCACTTATTTGGCTGGTTCCCGTTCAGAAGCAGGTCATATCAGGGAATGGATTTCCACGGGATGATCATGCAATGGAGTAGGGAAACGACACATGCTTCTGGAAGGAAAAACACATGCGACAACAGACAGACAAATATACATTTCTCAACGGGCAATTAGAACGATTGCCTGTGGATAAAAGACTGCAATGGGTCTGGTCGAACTTTCGCAGGCCGGTCATGGCCTCCGCATTCGGTTTGAGTACGGTGGTGCTGATGGATATGTGTTACCGGAGATTAGAGTTCCGGATTCCGGTAGTCTTTCTGGATACTCTGTATCATTTCCAGGAAACCCTGCAACTGGCGGAGGACATGCGCCAGAAATACCGTTTGAACCTGACGATTCATCGGCCAACGGATGCGGACACCCGGGAAGCCTTCGAAGCGCAGCATGGAGCCAAACTCTGGGAGCGAGATCTTGAGCGGTTTCACGAACTCACCAAACTGCGACAGATGCGCATGGCGCTATGGGATCACGACGCCTGGATCTCCGGACTCCGCCGGGACCAGTCTCCTGAACGCCGGAACGCCCGTCTGATCCACTGGGATACAAAATACGGGCTGGTGAAAATCAATCCGCTGGCAGATTGGACATTGGAGCAGGTATTTACCTATATCCGAGCGCACCATGTTCCGTACAATGCGCTCCATGATCAGGGTTACCTCTCCATCGGCGATGAACCGTTGACCGAGCCGGTCAAGAACCGTGCTCATCAGCGCGCCGGCCGGTGGCCCGGGCTTCAGAAAACCGAATGCGGGCTGCATGTCTGAGAAACGTGTGCCCTGCTCACAGAAAAAATAAGAGGAGAGAGGTGGGTCTCGACTGGAGATCTCTCATCAGTGTTCAAGAAATATCAAAAAGATTTAATTGAGAAAATAATATCACAATTCGGAGGGATACGATGGAAACCATATATACGATTTCCGAACGAATCTATCGGGAAACCGCACAGCATGCGAAGGATGTCCGGGACTATTTGCAGGGGGAGCTGTCCGAGGAGATCTTCAAATCGCGGCGGGTGCCCCGGGGGATTTACGCCCAGCGCCAGGAGGGACTGTACATGGTACGGGTCAGGGTGGCCGGTGCGACCGTATTGGCCCCCCAGTTGCGGCGCCTGGCCGAACTGAGCGAACACTACGGGAACGGCACCCTCCACGTGACCACCCGGCAGGATATTCAGCTGCATGAAGTGGCTCTTGAGGAGACACCGGAGGTGTTGAATCAGCTGCTGGACGTCGGGCTGACTCCGGCAGGCGGTGGCGGGAACACCATCCGGAATATCACCACCTGTCCCCATGGAGGGTTCGCCCCGGAAGAAGTTTTCGATCCCAGACCGTACGCCGTTGCGGCTACGGAATATTTCCTGCAGTTCGATAGTTCCTACCACATGCCCCGCAAGCTGAAGATCGCCTTTTCGGGCTGCGCTGCCGACTGTGCTCTGGCCGGCATTAATGATGTGGGATTCATCGCCAGGACACAGGACGGCGAAAAAGGGTTTGAAGTATGCGTCGGCGGGGGATTGGGCGCCCATTCCCGGTCCGCGGATCGGTTTCTGGAGTTTCTCCCGGCCAGGGATGCCCTGCGGATGATCGAGGCGGTGAAGCGGCTGTTCGACCGGTATGGGGATCGCCGGAACCGGCATCGGGCCCGGCTCCGGTTCGCCATCGAACGGCTGGGAACCACGCGCTTTTCCCGGGAACTGCACGAGGAATTTTCCACTATTTCCAGGGAAGAAGTGCCCGATACCGTTCCCACAGACCTGACACCATCTTTGCCGGAACCGGCAAACTCCATGAACGGAAACGCTGCTGATTCCGGATATGAACGCTGGCGGAAGCGGACGGTGAGCCCGCAGAAGCAGGGGGGATACTATTCGGTTGAACTCCCGATGGTGAGAGGTGATATAACCGCCCAGGATGCCATGTACCTGGCGGCCCTTGCCGAGCAGTACGGGGCGGGCGAACTCCGCACGGACCGCCGGCAGCAGTTGATACTCCCGTATGTTCCCGGGGGATTGCTTTCGAGAATATACAAGAATTTGGGCAATTTCGCCGGCGAGGTCAGAGGAGAGGATCCCGCTGCACAGATGATTGCCTGTAAAGGGGCCGCCACCTGTCGACTGGGTCTCTGCCGCTCCCAGGATTTGAATACCGCTGTTGGAACGGCCATCCGGGAGGCCGGCATCGATCCCGATGTACTGTCCGAAGTGGACATCCACACCAGCGGCTGCCCGAATAACTGCGGACAACATGCCATCGCCCAGCTGGGATTGTACGGAGGGGCCCGGCGCAAGAACGGACGCAATTATCCGGTGTACCACCTGGTGGGAGGCGCACATTCCACGGAAGACGGCACAGAGCTGGCGGAGACCGTGACGCAGCTGCCCGCACGAAACGTACCGGAGTTCCTGGTAGACATACTACAGGACTATGCCTGCAGTCCGGTGCGGCACCGGGGCTTCACAGCCTACTGGCTCACCCGCGGCAAGTTGTATGCGAAGGAAACAGCGGAACGCTATCAATCCGTGCCAGACCCGGATCAGGAGCCGGCCTTCTACCGGGACTGGGGGATTTTGGAGGACTTCTCTCTGACGGATCGGGGATCCGGCGAATGTGGCGCCGGGGTAATCGAACTGGTCGCGACTGAATTGCGGAAGGCAGAACAGCTCTGGCGACGCGCGACGAAAGCCCGGGATCACTCCGATGAACAAACCGGTTATCTCCTGAAAGCAGTGCTTACCGCTGCCGGAGCGCTGTTACTCACCCTCGGCCAGGAACCTGACGAACCCGAACAGGTGCTGGAGAGGTTCCACAGAACCTTTCTGGAAAGTGGTGTCGGGGATCCGGTACATGAGCACCTCCTGGCACTAGTCGAAGAGGTACTCCAGGGTGAGTCAACCACCCTGGATTCCTATTCTGAGGATATTCGCCGGTTCCTGGATCATACCCAGGAACTATTCGACCGGATGGATGCGTCGCTGAATTTTCAGTGAACATTTCTCGGAGAATATCGAATAATAGTTCTTGGGTGATTGCTGAAATCCGACCATACAGGAGAGTGCACTTGATATTCGGATCGAGACTGCTGAAAGGAACGACCTCATGAACACGACAATCAGAGAAATATCCACTGAGGACCTTCACAAGTTGACGGAGACCCAGCAAGTGCAGGTAGTTGACGTCCGGCCGGTGGACGCCTATAATGGGTGGGCTTTGCGAAACGAATCGCGGGGCGGACATATCAAAGGATCCAGGAGCCTCCCGGCGAAATGGACGGAGTACCTCGACTGGATCGAGATTGTCCGGTCGAAGGGGATATCACCGGAACAGCACATTATCCTGTATGGCTATGATACAGAATCCGCGGAAAAAGTCGCCGGCTCCTTTACGCGTGCCGGGTACGATGAGGTCAGTATCTATCCGTATTTCCTTGCAGAGTGGTCCCCGAATCCGGAATTGCCCATGGAATCTCTGGAAAGATACACACATCTTGTGCCTCCGGAATGGTTGCGCTCTTTACTCTCAGGTGATGTTCCCCGGGAGTCCCGCGAAAGGAACTATGTGGTCTGTCACGTTCATTACCGGAACGAGGCGGATTATGAGGCAGATCACATTCCCGGAGCAATTGCGCTGGATACCCGGGAACTGGAATCTTCGGATACCTGGAATCGGAGAGCGCCTGCAGAACTGAAACAGGCGCTGGAAAATCACGGGATCGCCTTTGATACCACGGTGATCCTGTACGGACGGTTTTCATTCCCCAGCAATGACGACCCGTTTCCCGGTAGCAGCGCCGGCCATCTGGGAGCGATTCGATGCGCGGTCATCATGATGTATGCCGGAGTCAAAGATGTGCGGGTATTAAATGGGGGGATCCAATCCTGGGGGGACGCCGGATACAATCTGTCCGGAGATGAAGTTACACCGCAACCCGCGGAGGACTTCGGTGCTGAAGTACCGGGCCGGCCGGAACTGTTTATCGATCTTCCCGAAGCCAGAGAGCTGTTGCAATCGGACGATGGCGAATTGGTAAGCGTTCGAAGCTGGAAGGAGTTTATCGGCGAGGTCAGTGGATACAACTATATCGAGAGAAAAGGGCGTATTCCGGGGGCGGTTTTCGCCAATTGCGGCAGTGATGCCTATCACATGGAAAATTACCGGCATCTGGACCATACCACCAGGGAATACCATGAAATTGTCGAGATGTGGCGGGAAGCGGAAATTTCTCCTGACAAACGTCTTGCGTTTTATTGCGGAACCGGCTGGCGGGGCAGTGAAGCGTTTTTCAATGCCTGGCTGATGGGGTGGCCCAGGATATCCGTCTACGACGGCGGCTGGTTTGAATGGAGCAGCGACCCGGACAATCCCATAGAAACCGGAGTGCCGGAAGAATTAGCCTAACATGGGTTTTGTTCTGGTGTGTCTACCTTCTCAGCGCTGTGTGCCTCAGCACTTGCTTTCATGGCTTCCAAAAGAGAAAAGAGACCGTTAGAGCGCACCGGCGAGAGGTGGCTTTTTAGTCCAATCCGGTCGATAAAATACAACCCCGCTGTTTTGATCTGATCTGGGGTATGTCCGGAGAGGACTTTCACTAGCAATGCGGCGATTCCCTTGACAATAGAGGCATCCGAATCCACTGCAAAATAGAGTTTCCCCTCCTCCATGGAAGTATGCAGCCAGACCCGTGACTGGCATCCCTTGAGCCGATTGGGTTCGCTTCTGAGCTTCGAATCCATGGGAGGCAAGGTTTTTCCCAGAGAAATGAGATACTTATACCGTTCCATCCAGTCTCCGCCCAGTCGCTCAAATTCCCGGATCACGGCTTCCTGCTTTTCATCAATGGTCTGTTCCGGGGTGTGGTCAACCAAAGGTGTCACTCCAATTGCTTGCGGACTCACAATACAAGAATGATAGTTCCATTCTTCTTGATAGTATAATAAAAAGTAAGCGAAAACGCTCGGAGATACAACATGCGGGCTTCAGGGTGATAGTCTTTAGTTCCGTACCGAACCAAAGAAGCACGAACATTTTTCCCTATATCCGAAAAAATGCAGGGAGGAGTTTATGAATTTTCGGAGTAACCAGGGGAAACGGAGATATTTCGTCCATCGGAATATCTCGACACATAGCCAGCACATCGGTGATTTGAGAGAAAATGCAAGCAACGAGAACATCCCGATACTAAATGATGAAGGAAGTTCCATTCAGTATACGAACCATGAGAACAATAGCCGCAAGCAGGATAATAATTCCAAGGATCTTTTGAATTTTGGCGGCAGAAAACCTGAACGCTCCGGCATACGCGCCGAGGAATCCGCCGGCGATCACCGCGACAACCAACGGAATGATAGATAGTATTGACAACCCATGAAAATGGACCCGGGAAGTGAATCCGCTCAGAGAATTTGCCAGGGTGAATACCGCACCTGCCGCAGAGGCTTCTTTGATGGTGCCCAGGTTGAATATGCGAATCAGCGGGATAAGATATATCCCACCGCCGATGCCCACAATTCCTGACAGCAGGCCAAAAATCAGTCCAATGGAAAGGGAAAGGACGAGTGTTTGTATTGGACCCGGCTTCGTCCCTGAACCATTTCCCGGGAAAATATATATTCTTGCTGCCACCAGAATGAGGGACATCAGCAGTATCCATTCGAACAGTCTGGCAGAAATATCCAGCATACCTCCTAAAAATGCTCCCGGAACGGAGGTCAGCAGCACCGGCAGGATCAACCCGGTTCGTCCGTGACCACCTTTGAAGAACGAAATACTGGTGATTGAAGTGACGAGTATATTGAGAAACAGGGAAATGGTGGGGATATCGGTATAACTCACTCCGGCAATGGTCAACAGGGCTGTATACGCGGAACCCCCACCAAGGCCAACTGTGGAATATACCAGGGTTATACAGAAGAATAGCCCTGCCAGCAGATATTGATTCAGGAGAAGAGAATCCATCTTTTGGGCTTTACCGGATCGAGTGTAAGGTCACGTTGCTCTGAGATCGTTGAAATTTTGTTCTTGGCATCCAGAGATTAGTTATTTATCATTTCGCCAAATATCGAAATATAAGATTTTCAAATAATATGGATTGAAAATATGCGACAAATCATCCAGACATTCAAAGCCCTTTCGGATGCCAACCGGGTGCGGATTCTCAAAATGCTGCAAGTCAAGCCGTTCTGTGTTTGCGAGATCACCGAGATCCTGAACCTGGCGACTTCCACAGTCTCAAAGCATCTGTCTCTTCTGAGAGAGGCAGGATTCATCATTGACGAGAAAGAGGGGAAATGGGTGAATTACCGGCTCCGGGACCATTCTGGCGGTGTGCTCCTGCTCGGGATTATTTGTGATGACTCCGGGGCTGGTCATTGACGGAGAGGTGAAAAGCTCGGGAGTTATTCCCGGAGACAGGCACCTCCTGGTGTGGTTAAAAGGGGGGAATCAGTAATGCCTTTATTACACTGACTGCCGGTAGCGCGGGAATTTCACTCATCGTGGGTGGCAATATTGGTATTCTGGCGGAGATACCTTGGGTCCACCCGGGAACAGCGGCACGAGATCGGACTCGGTAAGATGGGAGGTGCTTTTCCCCAGAGTTGTGCGGACCAAATTTCTGTTTGAAATCATGGGGTGAAGTCTGGACGGTGAAATGCCGGGCATTATCCCGGTGAACACGATCGTTGAACCACAATCACTGTCGGTAGGCGGTTCGGCCTTCCGAAGAACCGGAAACGCACGTCTGAATCCACATTTCGGAATCCGGTTGATCTGTGCTTCGTTCAGGAATCGTTACTCTGCCCGCCGGTATTATCAGCCTCAAGACTCAGTCCCCGGGCTTTCCAGTCGGGGACTCCTTCTTCCAGGCGGATGGCTTGAAAACCCTCCTTCCGCAGGAGATTCACGGCCTCCACTGCCAGGACGCAGTACGGTCCACGACAGTAGGCGACGATCTCCTGATCCCTGGGAAGGTCCTTCAGCCGGGATTTCAGGTCAGGCAGCGGCACGGAGAGGGCACCCGGCAAATGTCCGGTGCGGTATTCATCCTCTGGGCGAACATCCAGCACGGTGACTTCTCCCTGCTGCACTCTGGCAAGCAGCTGATCCTGATCGACCGGTTCAAACTGGCCCTTCTGTTCCAGAAACTGCCGGGTGATCGATTCCACCTCGGCCAGCCGCTGTTCTGCCAGATGCCGGAAGGCCAGGATAAAGTCGCACACGGCGTCATCAGCCAATTTGTAATACACACTCACCCCATCCTTCTGGTTGGTTACCAGTCGTGATCCAAGCAGTAACTGCAGATGGCGCGAGGTGTTGGCGATCGACATCTGGGATTCCCGGGCCAGGGTCTCCACTTTTTTTGGTCCCTGGCAGAGCAAATCCAGTAGTTCCAGCCGTTTGGGACTGGACAACGCCTTGCCGATGCGGGCGAACTGGTCGTAAATGGCATCCTTAAACTGTCGGTTTTCTGTTCCCATACTATGCTATCCAGTATTCTATTAATATCTTGAACATTATTAATATATCACAGTGAGACAGGATCAACAACCCGACAGGGAAGGCAAGCGTCTCTCCTTGCCCGGGACACTGCACACCCCAACCTTCCATCTGGTCGATATTCGGCCGGCCGGACCACCAACTATCATACCTCACTGCAGGCTGTTTGAATGTGTGAATACCGATCATTGGGAAAAATGAAGGCATTAGTTTCTGTTTCTCGCCTGAGTCACTGCTTCTGCAATACTTTCGATTGCAGAGGTTATTTCGGATTCGGTGGTCATTTTTCCGATCGACAGTCGGAGAGTTCCCTTGCCCAGGTCCGGAGGGACGTGCATTGCCTGCAGAACCGATGAGAGATCTACTTGGCCCGTATGGCATGCCGCCCCGGGGGAGGCAGCCACCCGATCCTCAAGGCTGGCAAGCAGATGGTCGGCTTCTGTATGCGGAACGCTGACACTTAAGGTGTTCGGCAACCGTTGTACCGGATGCCCGTTCACTCTGATATCCGCGATATACTTTCGCAATCCTGCTTCTAATTGGTTTCGCATGGCTTGCATGTGCTGGCGGTTTTTCTCCAGGTCTCGCCGGGCAACTTCGCAGGCCTTGCCCAGTCCGACGATTTCCAGGACATTTTCGGTCCCCGGTCGCCGGCCGCCTTCCTGACCGGCTCCCTGCATCAGCGGTGATACCTGAACGCCCTTCCGCACATATAAAGCGCCGACTCCCTTCGGGGCGTACACTTTGTGCCCGGCAACGGAGAACAGGTCAACCCCGAGCTCCTGCACATCCGTGGAGATTTTCCCCACGGACTGGGCGGCATCCGTATGCAGAAGGATTTCCTGCTCTCGAGCTATTTTGGCGATTCCCTCAATGGGCTGGATGGTCCCGACTTCATTATTGGCATGCATAATAGTGATGAGGATGGTGCGGGAAGTAATGGCTTGCTCCACATCGGACACCTGCACCTGGCCATATTCATCTACCGGGAGATAAGTGATCTCAAATCCGTTGCGTTCAAGAAACTTACATACCTCAATCACAGCAGGGTGTTCAACCTGGCTGGTGATCAGGTGATTTCCCCGGTCCTTCCGGTGAAAAGCGACGCCTCTGATGGCGTAATTATTGGATTCCGTGCCGCCGCTGGTGAACACCACCTCGTCCGGTCGACAATTCAGCAATGATGCCACCTGTTGCCGGGCGTGCTCCACCGCAGATCTAGTTTGTTTTCCATACCAGTGGGAACTGGACGGGTTGCCGAAATGGGTGTCCAGGTAAGGGCGCATGGCCGCAACGACCTCCGGATCGTGAGGCGTGGTGGCATTATAGTCCAGGTAGACGGGTCGGTTTGTCGCTTCTGTCATGGTCAGCTCGTTTCTTCTGCCGCCGGATCCGCAAAATTACGGTGCCGGTAGATATTTATGGGTAGTACCGATTCATGAACTATAATGTAACCTGTTTATTCTGTGTGGACAGCAGAAACTTTTCCCGGCTTCATGGTATCCTTTTGCTCACCATGGGAATAGAGCCTGAGCGTGCCAAAAAATAGATATGGCTGGTGAGTTTGAATCAGAATAATCAAAAAATCAATTGAATAATAAAATATATTTTTATAACATATGCTCTCATTAAAGAGGACATTATGAGGATCAATTGTGTTCATAGGGTACTGTGATTGCCCGCAAAACAAAATATCACAAAAACATAGCAACCGTTCACCTGGAGTATGGAGTATCATAATGAACAGACTGTCCCGGTTTAAAAACATTTGTAGAAATCCATCAGCAAAGACAGGTCTGTACTGTTCAGCGAGGTCGGCTAGCTGGTCTCAAACGCAGACGTTGGTTCGGAATATGCTTATTGTACTTTTGATCTTTGTCGCAGGAACCACGCCTGCTCAAGGACAGACTTCTGTACAATCCGGAGAGGAGTCACTTCCCGCGTATTCTGTTGCCGGATTTCTCCAGCAGCAGTTCATCGCCGATCGAACTCCCGGATCGCCCGTCCGGTTTGCCATCCACCGGGCACGACTCGGGATTGCAGGAAAGATCACAGACCGTCTCAGAGTGAACTTTGTAGCCGGCACGGTTGAACCCCCAAACAATACGCCCCGGTTAGTCAATGCGTTCGTCGACTTTGATGTCCATCCACTGTTTCAAGTCCGCGCCGGCCAGTTTTTGCTCCCCTTCGGTCTGGAGGGCCCGGAACCCATTCCATTCAATCCCGCCATTGAGCGTAGTACGGCCATCCGACGGCTGAATCCATTCACCATGTTCAGAGATGTCGGCCTGCAAATCAGCGGCAGCCGATCCCTGCTACGATATGCGCTGGCACTGGTGAACGGAACAGGGGCCAACCGACCCGCACAGATGGATCCCAAGGAGATACTCGGTCGGGTCGGGTTCCGGCTTTGGAACACTCTGGAACTGGGGATATCGGGGCATTTCGGACGATTTCAGCCGGAATGGGGGACCGATGACACTGCCCGAAGAACCCGGGCCGGAGTTGATATCAGCTACAGGCTGGAACCCTTGTTTGTCAGAGGAGAATACATCATCAGAGAAGAGGAGCAGTCTCCGGGTGAGACTCGAACTTCCGCCGGAGGCTACCTGTTGAGCGGATATGCACTTTCTGATCACTGGGAACCAATTGCCCGGTATGAATACTATACCCCGGGAACGGAGGCTGGAGGTGACCGCCTTTCGATACTGACGGCGGGATTCAATTATTATTTTATCGACCATACCCGCCTGTCGATCAATTATGCGTTTCGAAATAATCGGGCGGATCCTCAGATGGCTAATCTGTTGCAGGTCCAGATGCAGGTTGTTTTCTGAGCCCTTCTGAAGGGTCTCATCCGACTGACCGGCAATCTTCTCAGAAACGTTCAGTGATACCGGAGTATATTTTTCTTTACTCCCACATGACATTTTTCAATTTTATCCATGAAATGTAGGACTAATTAGTCTGAATATATTATGGCCAGAGATTCGAGGCAGAATCCATATATGAGATTGGACCCCGGAAAGACAATCAAATGACCCGATAGCAAGGACACTCGACACACTGGAGGTGTTGCATGACGAGGGTGATGTCGTTGGAACTAAAGGAAAGAAGCCTCCCGGCTACATCCAGCGACAGAAACCTTCATGGTTAAACTCAAGCGGGCCTATGATCCGCCGGCACCGGATGATGGCTGCCGGGTATTGGTGGATCGCCTCTGGCCGCGTGGTGTAAGCAAGCAAGAGGCAGCCATCGACCACTGGTTGAAGGAGGTTGCACCCAGCGATGAACTGCGTCGCTGGTTCGGCCATGATCCTGACAAATGGGAGGAATTCCGTCGCCGGTACCGGCAGGAACTGAAGGAGAAAGAAGGGGCCATCACCTTTCTCCGGAAGAAAAGAGAACAAGGGAATCTGACCCTGATCTACGCGGCCAAAGACACCCAACACAACAATGCCGTAGCTTTGAAGGAATATCTCTTGAGTGATTGAGTTTGTTGAGAAAACGATCCCAAGGAGAGCCTTCGGTTCAAAGATCGCCCCAACGGTTCATGCCGAAGGCCTCGAAGAGACTCCTTCGGAGCATCCCTTTAGGAAAGGACTCCCCCAACGGGTCCCTCTGGGACTTTGGAGGATCCCTCCGGGACAGAGGCGCCCCTCAATTAAGATCCTGGTGTAGCGGTGTGAACCGGCCAGGGTTTCACGGCTTTTTCGCCGACGGCTGCCGGAATGGAGGGTATGTAGAATGTGTATGTGTACAGGGAGGCATAAAAACCGGACTTTACGCTCTCACCGGGTTATCACCTGGAAGCAGAAGGTTTCGTAAAGCCGCACCTTTCAGCTCTATTCAGACATCCGACAGGGAGATAAGATGTTGTTTCAGGGCGGTGACGACCGCT
>CAYPST010000096.1:0-16463 GCA_964413425.1 uncultured bacterium | reverse complement strand
AACCCGCGACCACCTCATTACAAGTGAGGTGCTCTACCAGCTGAGCTATGGTGGCTACCCATGGTCTCGATTTCCAAAAATCACCGGTTCTATCAGCCATTTTATCCGATAGAACAGCTAAATAAGTTATAACAAAAATTTCCCAAGTCAAGCAATATTATCAATTTCATGATTGCCTTGGCCTGACAATCGGACCGTCCGGCGTGTCCTCAACTGCATACCCTTTCTCGGAAATCCGATCCCGGATGGCATCGGCCGTTTCGTAATCGCTCTGCCGACGTGCTGCTTCCCGCTTTTCCACCAGCTGTCGAATAGGCGCCGGTACCTCTCTGGCTTCCGGCTCGGCGGGCTCAAGTACAGCGAGTATACTATCATATTTCCAAAGATGTTCCAACGCCGCCTGAGCCATATCGGTACTCAGTGTCTGGCTGTTTATTCGGCTGTTCAATTCTCTTCCCAGAGCAAACACGGCACCCAGCGCTCTGGCGATGTTGAGATCATCGTCCAGGGCGGCTTCAAATGCTCTATCAGTTTCGTTGAGTAAATCACTGATATCTCCGTCGGTCTCACGTGAAATGTTTTCCAGATGCCGCACCAGCTCCCGTAACCGCTCTATGGCAGCGGCCGCTTCTTCCAGCTTTTCCAGGGTAAAATTGAGCTTCTGCCGATAATGCGTGGTTAACAGGGCATACCGAATAGCCACCGGATCATATCCGCGATCCAGAATATCTTTGAGCGTGTAAAAATTTCCCAGTGACTTACTCATCTTCTTGCCGTCTACAATCAGGTGCTCGCAATGCAGCCAGTAATTCACAAACTGCTTGCCGGTGGCCGCCTCACTTTGGGCGATTTCATTCTCGTGATGCGGAAAGATGTTATCCACGCCACCGGTATGAATATCGAACTGCTCACCGAGGTACTTCATGGACATGGTGGAGCACTCGATATGCCAGCCCGGACGTCCTTTCCCAATCGGCGTTTCCCAGTAGACCTCCTTATCTTCGGGTTTCCAGGCCTTCCATAACACGAAGTCACGGATACTTTCTTTATCGTAATCATCCGCCTCGATCCGCCCGGCCCGCCGCATTTCTTCCGGATTAATATTCGAAAGCTGCCCGTAATCCGGGAACTTATCGATACTGTAGTAAATCGAGTCATCATCCGCTCTGTAGGCATATCCCCTGTCTAAAAGTCGCTGTACCAGTTGGACCATATCATCGATATGCGCCGTCGCTTCGGGATAATATTCCGCGGATTCAATCCGGAGAGTCTGTAAATCCTCGAAAAACGCCTGCTTGTAAGGTCTGGTAAATGTTTTGAAATCGATGTCTTGTGCCGTCGAATCCCGGATGATCTTATCGTCGACATCGGTAATGTTCATTACCTGGGTAACTTCATATCCTTTATACCGCAAAAAACGCCGGAGCAAATCTTCAAAGATATAGGCCCGGTAATTACCGATGTGTGCATAGTTGTAAACCGTGGGACCGCATGTATACATCCGGACGGACTCATTATCGATGGGAATAAATGCCTCTTTTTTTCTGGTCAAGGTATTGTAAAATTCGAGCATATACTTATGTATTCCGGCCGAGTTCCACTATCCGTTCCAGTAATGCCTCAAAGGAGATTCCCGCCGCAGTTGCTGCTTTGGGAACCAGGCTGGTTGCCGTCATGCCAGGCAGAGTATTCAGTTCCAGGCAAAACGCGTCGCCTGCTTCGGTGAGCCTGAAATCTACCCGGGAATACCCGGTCGCTCCGATGCTTTGAAAAAACCGGAGTGCATATTGCTGCAGGCGTCCAGTGATTTCATTGCTAACTTGTGCAGGGACTTCGTATTCCGTTTGCCCTTCCGAGTACTTGCTCCTGTAATCATAGAGTCCGCTTTTCGGTTTGATTCTGATAAGCGGCAAGGCCTCTTCACCGAGCACGGCGGCTGTCATCTCGTTCCCCGGAATATATTGCTCCACAATCACCTGGTGATCATAGGTGAAGGCTTTCTCCAGAGCACTCCCGATATCATCTAATTCGGAGAGAATGGTGAGGCCAATGGTCGATCCCTGGGAATTCGGTTTGATAACGACGGGGGGAGTGAACTTTTCTTCCACGTATGCCCGCACCTGGTGGGGTGCTGCCTGCCAGTCCGGCTGCTCAAGAAACAACCACTCCGGAGTAGGTATCGCTTGCGCAACCATAATTTGTTTCGACAGATGCTTGTTCATCGCCACGGCGCTGGCTGAGTATCCGGGTCCATTAAATCGATATCCCAGATGTTCGAACATCCCCTGCAAGATTCCGTTTTCTCCGATCCCTCCATGCAATCCGATAAAATGGAAATCGCAGGCGGCGACCCGAGCATCCAGCAAAATCCGGAAAATGTTGGTGTGATCCCAATTCGCCATTGTAGCCGTCTCGGGAGGAGCTTCTTCGATGGATACATCATTCTGCAAAGGAGTGTCAATGTTTTCCGGTGGCAGCGCCGGATCAATATATAATACCGAATATCCCAGCTGTTCAAGCGCCTTTCCGATATATTTCCCTGAGCTAACGGAAACAGCTCTCTCTGCGGAGGTTCCGCCAATGTATAAGGCAATGGTCATTTTATTCTGTCTTTTCCAGATAGGCACGTTCAATTTCCACCGAGGCCATCAGCTTGAGCGAATCGATCATCACCACAAATCGATCATTATTCTTTTTATGCACGAGATAGCCTTCCAATCCTTTGCAGGGTCCTCCGATGACGCGCACCTGATCCTGTAACTGCAGCTCCTTCTTCTCCTGGCGGAGCCCGACTCCGTACTTCTCAATAACCTTCACCGCCTCAATCTGTTCCTCCCGGATGGGCACCAGTTCCCCGCCGAATTTTACAAAAGTGACGGCCCCGTAAGTTTCCAGAACGGGGATTTGCATGGAAGGCGGGATATGGACGAATACATATCCACGGAATAGCGGGAGCTCCACCCGCTTCTTGCGGTCACTCCACTGCCGAACTTCCTTTTTCAGGGGCAGGTAGTACGGAATGTTTTTCTCATCTAATTGCCGGGCGACCTTTTTCTCATGCCGGGATTTACAATAGAGTGCATACCATTTCGCTTCATGGGTCTGGTTGATTTCACGATTGTTTTCAAGCACAGATGCGGACTCATCGAACATCGATCACTTCCATTGTTGTATCTGGTTCGAACTCAAATGTCGCACTAACAATTGCAGGATCTTCTTCAATGGAATTGATGGTGTAGACCGTTTCATTCTCATTGATATCAGTGAACTGTATCTGCATCGGTTTCCAGGTTTCCGTATTTACCCAGACTTTTGTTTCCTGGACGTATTGATCCTCATCCCTGGGAAGCAAGCGCAAAATCAAGGCCGGTTCTCCGTTGAACCGGATGTTTTGCTGCCACACCACTGCTTCATAATCTTGTGTATAGGAGAAAAGAATATCCCTGGGCATCAGGGTTTGAGAATCTTTTTGCACATTATCAATCAGCACCTGATTTTCTAACCGGGAATAGGTCCACATGGTTTCCCCGTCACTGACAATGGTTTGATCCGGTGTGGTAATACGGAATTTATCCAGGCCGTGTAAAACCATTTCACCAGTGACGTCCTCGACATTGCCGGTCAATTTCCATTCGAATATCTGCTGGAAACTCACCCGTAATGGTGTGTCGGTAGCGGCACGCTTCTGAACCCTATCGATGACTTCATTGGCTGAAATTGCGGCAACGGCAGATCCGACAAACAGACTAAGCAGTACTAACACAATGATACGCTTCATGGCTTTCTGCTTTTCATTCATTCTCTGAAAATACAAAATTTTTTTGCGGACTTAAACCGATAATAACCAATTCCAAAATTTTGACAGATCCCGGTGAATTGAATCAGATCACGGTAACTGGTTCCGGGAAGGGCTCTGCCGGGAGATCGCGGTCACAGAGAACGGCCAATCTCGAATTGGTCGCATCCCGACTTTGCTCAGAGCTGCACATCGCCGTTTTCCAGCTGTTCCATGAACGCCTCATCGACGAGAACGTCCCGGGCCTTGCTTCCTTCGTGTCCTCCAACGATACCGGCCTCTTCCAGCTGATCCATAATCCGGGCTGCCCGTGAATATCCGATCCGGAGGCGTCTCTGTAACAGGGAAATCGATCCCTGCCGATGGGTGACGACCAGCTTTAATGCCTGATAGAACAGCTCATCCCGCTCATCACCGACCGTAAAGGAGGTTGTGTCACTGGCTTCTGTAAGAGCCGGTAACTCCAGTTCATGTGCCTTGGGTTGTGTGGCGATGTACTCAAGAACCGCCTCTATCTCGTCGAGGCTTACGTAGGCATTGTGCAGGCGAATCGGTTCGGGCTGCGCGGGCGGTTGAAAGAGCAGGTCGCCTCGCCCTAATAACTTTTCCGCACCATTGGCATCCAGAATCGTCCGCGAGTCCGTTTTCGAGGCTACCTGAAAGGCAATCCGGGCCGGGAAATTCGCTTTGATGACACCGGTTAACACATCAACGGACGGCCGCTGGGTAGCAATTATTAAGTGAATGCCAACGGCCCGGGCCATTTGTGCCAACCGGGAAATCGGTTCTTCTACTTCTTTAGCTGCTGTGATCATCAGATCAGCTAACTCATCAATTACGATGATTATATAAGGAAGGGTATCGCCCTCAATTTGCCCTTCTTTGACCCGCCGATTGTATTCGCGGATATCCCGAACCGTGGAATCAGCCAGAATCTCATACCGATGTTCCATTTCAATTTCCACTGCCCGCAAGGCGGTCACGGCATTCCGGGGTTTCGTGATGACGTCCTCATCAATATCTTCGCTGGTAATAAGATGATACCCGGCGAGGTCCTGGTAGACCGATAGTTCCAACTTTTTGGGATCAATCAAAACGAACTTGAGTTCATGGGGTTTGGCCTGGTACAGGAGGCTTATGAGCATCGAATTGATGCAGACTGACTTTCCCGAACCGGTTGCGCCGGCAATGAGTAAGTGGGGCATGCGTGATAATTCTGTCACATAGGCCTCTCCTGAGGTGGTCTTGCCCATGGCGAGATTCAGAATACCTTTTCTGGTAGTAAAGGCGTTTGAATTGATGATGTGTTTCAAATAGACTGTGGAACCGTGTTTATTGGGAATTTCAATGCCGACGGCGGCTTTCCCGGGGATTGGTGCGAGCACCCGCACCCGCAGAGCGCGCATAACCCGGGCCAGGTCATCCGCCAGTGCGGTAAATTTGTTAATGCGCACGCCTGTTGCTGGTTCCAGCTCATAGCGGGTAATGATCGGCCCCGGTGCGATGTGCACCACACGAGCCTCCACACCGAATTCTTCGAGCGACCGCTCCAGGAGTTCAGCGTTCTCAACCAGTTCCTCCCGGGTCGCCCCCTCTTCAATGTCATCCGGGGCAACCAACAAATCTGCCGAGGGGAGCTGGTATTCCCGTCGCCTCACACTTTCCCGAAGGGCATCATAATCCACCTCTTCTTCAATCACTTCCTTGCCCATGGAATACGATTGTTCGCTCCGGTCCGGCGGCCGTTCTGTTTGCTCAGAGAATTCTTCAACGCCGCGGGGCGAAGAGTCGAATTCGGGAGTATCGGAGACTTCTTCCGCTGGTTTATCGGGCGTTGAGGGCGCTGCCTCCCGGGAATCAGGTTGTGCGCCGGGACGTTCCTGATAATCACCACGCAACTTTTCCAGCACCCGCTGCGCATGATCTGCTTCCACCTGGGGTTGAGTCCGAGAGGTCTCTTCGGAAATATCCGACTCAACTTCCGGGCTCCGACGCCACGCCTGTATCCAGGTTTTTATCTTAAAAAATACAGAGGCAAGATATCCGGCAAACAGCTCAACGGGTGAATACAGACTCCAGCTGAAGTACCCCCTGAAGACCATGACCGTCCCAGCCGTCAGAACGATAAGCGTTCCCCAGAGTCCCAGAAAATCGTGGAATACCCGCGCGACCACTCCCCCCACTAACCCACTGTACCGGTATTCGTAGGTGGTCCCGCTTTCTCTCACTGCATCCGGTAACCCCAGAACGGCCGACGCAATGAGACCCAGCAGGAGCGTGTAAGCGGTGAATCGCAGCAAAGGGCCAAACTTTTTCCGGGCCAGAATCCAGAACCCATACAGCATAAAAAGGATAGGAATGATAATCGAAGCATACCCAATCGTATATCGGATGAGGGCACTGGAAACGATCACCCCGGCAATACCCATCCAGTTATGAATAGCGACATTCGAGGCGATAGTCGGCTCTTCACCGGGGTTGTACGAGATTAAACTTAAAAAGATAAGTATCCCGACAGTAAATAAGAGTAATCCCAGTAATTCTCTCTGCCTATCAGACATATATTTCCACACAAAATAGTTGACTCAAATCTGTGCTATTATAGCATCACCTTTTATTGATGTCAACAGTTCGTTCACCTCGGCCTGGCGCTCCATGTGCCAGCGTCCTCACGCCGGGCACGACTTTTCAGGCGTTCGTTCGACTGGTAAAAAAAGGCATCTCCACCACGTTTGACGGAATTTCTCTGTTGCGGATTTTGATGTTGAACGTGGTTCCGGCATTCGCATATTCCGGCCGAACATATCCCATGCCAATACCTTTGCCCAGCATGGGTGATTGGGTTCCCGAAGTAACAACGCCGATGTCATTGCCGCTAAAAGTAATCGGATACCCGTGCCGGGGAATGCCGTGTCCCTTGATCTCGAATCCAACCAGTTTCCGCTCCGGACCTTCCTGCTGAACCTTCTGTATGGCTGCTTTTCCAATGAAATCGTCCTTGCTCAATTTGGTAATCCACCCGAGTCCCGCCTCAATCGGATTGGTTGATTCATCGATGTCATTCCCATACAGACAGAGCCCTGCTTCCAGACGCAGGGTATCCCGGGCTCCCAGCCCAACCGGCTTCAGTTCGAATTCCCGGCCCGCCTCCATAATTCGCTCCCAGAGATGTTCCGAGTGTGCAGAGTCAATGTAGAGTTCGTAACCCAGCTCCCCGGTGTAGCCGGTCCGGGATATGGTCGCCGAGATCCCGGCGATTTCACCTTCAATAAAATGATAAAACTGCAGTTCCGCCAGATCCGCTGGTGTCATTTTTTGTAAAACCTGCCTGGAATTCGGGCCCTGTACCGCCAGCAAGGTGATTCCGTCACTCTGATTATCCAGTTCCACCCCCCTTCTCTGCTGTTCCTTCACCCATTCAAAATCTTTCTCGATATTGGCAGCATTAACGACCATCATGAAATGGTTCTCATATCTGTAGATTAATAAATCATCCACAATGCCGCCATCCGGATAACACATGACCGTATACTGGGCTTGCCCCTCATTCAACTTTGCCACATCATTCACGGTTATGTGATTGAGAAATGTTTCCGCTTCGCTCCCTGCCACCACGAATTCACCCATATGAGAGATATCAAACATCCCGACGGAGGTTCTCACTTTTTTATGTTCATCGACTATGCTCTCATATCGAACGGGCATGAGGTATCCGCCGAACTCCACGATTTTCGCTCCCAGTTTCTCATGGACTGCATACAGGGCGGTTTCTTTTGGCATAGACTCCCTCCTTTTCCCTTACCGTTGCTCTGTCGGGCTTACCGGACAGCGAATTTCAGTATAGCGTGCGCATACTCGTGTCATCGATGATATTTCTTCAATGGGGCGAATATGATCCTTCAAGTTGCCGGCGAGAAGAAATCGTTCGCACACCCCTTAAAAGGTTTTTAACGCCCGCTTGATGAGATCCTCGACATTTTCAAGTCCTTCGTCCTGCTTCCGTGCTGCCTTTACTGCTTTTTCTGCTTGTGTTCTGCTGTAGCCCAGAGATTCGAGCGCCAGCACTGCCTCCTGGTTTTTCTGCATCCCGGCGACATCACCGGCAACTCCTGCTTCTTCGCTGGGAGTGAGCGTTTCACGAAGCTCAAGGATAATGCGTTTGGCCGTTTTTGGCCCGATCCCCGGAAAGCGCTTCAGTGCGGAGACGTCTTCATCCAGGATGCGTTGTTTGACTTCCTCTACCGTGCCCCCTGACAGTATCCCCAGTGCAACTTTCGGCCCGATGCCCGATACGCCGGTCAGCTCTAAAAAGAGGTTCCGCTCCTTCACGGTGGCGAAACCATATAATCGCTGAGCATCCTCGCGAACATAGAGATATGTCCGCAATTGACACGGTTCGTTGACCTGGGGAAGCATTTCAAACGTGTTGACCGAAATTTCCAGTAAAAATCCGATGCCCTGGACATCGATCACCGCTGAATTGGGGGCTTTCTGAATCAGGGTTCCTTTTATATATTCGTACATGGCTGATGGCTAAGAAAATGGCAAATGAATTTGCTGTTGATGGCATAAGGCACAGGCCAGCGCATCAGAGGCATCGACCGGTTGAGGAGGATTCTGCAAATTGAGAAGGGTCGCCACCATGTATTGGACCTGTTGTTTGGTTGCACTCCCCCGGCCGGTCAGAGCAAGTTTGATTTTTTTGGCAGAATACTCACTTACCGGAACCTGGGCATGCATGGCAGCCAGCATGGCTACTCCGCGAACGTGCCCCAGCTGTAAAGCGGTTCGGGCATTCTTGCTATAAAATGCCTCCTCAATGGCAAATTCGTCCGGATGATATTCCCGGAGAATTTCAGAGACGTCATCATATACAGTCTGCAATCGACGTGAAAAAGAATCCTTGGACTCGGTTGTGATGGTCCCGTACTGAACTAATGTGGGATTTTTACCGGTAAAATCGATAATTCCATATCCGGTGCAACGCAAACCGGGGTCAATGCCGATAAGTCGCATGGAATCTCTCAGGAAGCCTGGAATTCCCGGAGGGTGTCTTCATCCAGATCAGCATTGGACCAGACATTCTGGACATCATCATGATCTTCGAGTGCTTCCAGCAGATTCATCAGCTTTCGGGCATCTGAGCCGGAAACATCAATGGTATTTTTGGGAATTTGCTGCAACTCGGATTCCTGAATGTCGAATCCTGCTTCCTCCAATCCGGATTTCAGGTTATGAAATTCTTCCATAGGGCAGATAATTTCAAAGAAATCTTCTTCTTCGCTGATATCTTCCGCTCCGTGTTCCAGGCCCACCAGCATCAGATCATCCTCGCTGGCGTCTTCTCTGGACACATAGACGACGCCCTTGCGATCGAATACCCAGGCCACACTGCCGGATTCACCAAGGCTGCCTCCGTGCTTGTCCAGAATATGACGAATCTCTGAGACCGTCCGGTTTTTATTGTCTGTCGTACATTCAATAAACAGCGCCGTACCATTCGGACCGTACCCCTCATAGGTCATATCTTCATAGGAAACCCCGGGCAATTCTCCGGTCCCGCGCTGAATGGCCTTCTTAATATTGTCTTTGGGCATGTTGGCATTGTTTGCATCGTCAATGGCCGTCCGCAGCCGGGGATTGGTCTCAGGATCGCCACCACCCAGGCGGGCAGCCACGGTAATCTCTTTAATCAGCTTGGTGAAAATTTTACCCCGCCGCTGATCTTCCTTCTCCTTCTTCCGTTTTATTGTGCTCCACTTTGAATGTCCGGACATACGTTCTCTCCTTATGAACTCATCGACACACGTTGCCATCTATGAGTCTGGTCTAAAAAGTGTAGCGGAAATCTTTTACATTGATCATATGAGGAATATAATCGCTATTATTCTTTTATTACACAATATCATGAGTATGTTTTAGTCTATTATACAATTCGTGATCATTCCCCGACGTGTCGGGGCAGGCAGTGGTTTCTATAGTGGTCTCATCTATGTTAAATCAAAATACAATTTCGTTATGCGTTATGCAAACTTATTGTAATCCTCAGCGAATCTGTGAATGGAGATAAAGCCAGAAGAAACAGTGAAATACCCCAGTCTGTAATGCACCTGTTGAGGAATAGAGGAGCGGATCTGTGGTCATCCTCGAGGACTCCCCGCCAAATCGGGACAGGCGGGACAGGTCAGTTGGTTCTGCGTCAATCTGTCCCGGAAGGGGTGCAATAGGGATCCCTGTTTGGTGCCATCTGCCGGTGGAGGCTTATATTCTTGACTCCCATGGGGATCCCGATCTCTCTTCGCGGCCTGTTCTAACTGGACTCAGAGTACGAATTCTTCTTCGCTATCAGATTGATTTCCTCAGGGATTAATTCCGGAGTGGCCCCGTATTGTGTAGCGACGAACGCCCCGGCTCTGCTGGCAAAATCCAGGGCACTTTCCGCATCGGTGCGCTGCAGGAACAGCCGGGAAATCATGGCGGCCAGGAAAGCATCTCCCGCACCGACTGCGTCCACAGGCCGGACCGAGTAACCGGGGTGATTAAACCATTCTTTCTCGTGATAGAGAATGGCACCCTCCGCTCCCCGGGTCACACAGACTGACCGGCACCCGAATTGTTCAACCAGAGATATGATAGCCTGACGAAAATCGGTATTGAGATTGAACCAGGAAATAAACGTCGTCAGCTCCTGCACATTCAATTTGACGAAATCCGCTTTCTCCAGGGAGAATTCCACGACAGACTGTGCGTCATAGGGCGGGCGTAAATTCACATCAAAAACCGTCACCAATTCCTGGGACAGGCACCGCTGAATCGTCGCTCGGGAAAGGCTTTCTCGCTGGGCGAGGCTACCGCAGACCAGATAGTCGGCGCGTGCCAGCAATCGCGCAAGAGAGTCAGTGAATTCAATGGCATCCCAGGCGGCGGGTTTCAGGATATCGTACTCAGGATCTTCTGACGGTTCGGAGGTGACCAGCACAAATCCGGTCGGCAGCGTCTCATCTGTCTGCACGTACTCCGGAGTGAGGCGCCGCTGGTTCATACGGCGCCGTATCTCTCTGCCTAACTCATCACTGCCGACCCGGCTGACAAAGGCGACCTCTTCTCCCAACGAATGCAGATGCAGTGCAACATTGAACGGAGCACCGCCGGGAAACAATCCTAACGGCAACGAGTCCCACAAGACTTCACCAATGCAGATGACCCGCTGTTTCATAGAACGGCTTCGATAGCCTCGACCACTTTTTCACTCTTCGGCTCATCCTTGGAGGCAAACCGATTCAAGATGGTGCCGTCGGGTCCAACCAAAAACTTGTTGAAATTCCAGGTGATTTCCCCGCCGAATTCCGGATTGATCTCTTCACTTGTCAGGTACTGGTAAAGCGGATGCTGATCCGCGCCCTTGACAGATATTTTCGCGAACATCGGAAAGGTGATACCATAATTCAGCGTGCAAAATTCCTGAATCTGTTCGTTGGAACCCGGCTCCTGGTTGCCAAAGTTATTGGCCGGGAAACCCAGGACAACGAATCCTCGTTCCTGATACGTTTCATAAAGATCCTGCAACCCTTCATACTGGGGAGTAAAGCCACATTTGCTGGCGACATTCACCACCAGGACGACTTTCCCTTTGAATTGCGCCAGAGACACCTCTTCTCCATTGATATTTTTCATCGTGAAATCGTGAATAGTCTTCTGCTTTCGCGGTTTCTCCAGAGCGGAAAGTGACGCAGTGACAATCAGCCCAACCGCCAGAAGGATTCCTATTCTATATCTCCGTTTCATGATGCTTCTCCTTAATGTTTGATACAGTGTATCGGTTTTCTTATTTCAACCTAAGTTGAGCGATACGAGTGCCCCACTGGGGTCCCTCTGGGGCAGCGAAGTATCGCTGTCCCTAAGGGATCCCTTGGGATACTTCGGTAGAACCCCGACTGAGAAAATGTGTGTTTTCACCGAATGGGTGCGGAACGTCCCGACGCCGTTCTCGGGGAGGTGAACACGTATGCCGAAGGCATTCTTCGAACATTTTCTTTGTCGATTGAGCGATGTATGGAAATAAATCGCTCAATTTGGGTTCAATTTATTGCTCCCAGGCACACTGGTGACAAAAATATATAGTACAGACTAAGAAAGTTCCAACGATAAAAGTGGAGAGAATTTCCTTCCCATTAGTGATCTTGGATGGTTGAAAAATGTATCTTACTGTACGCTGCTCCCGGCCATTGAAGAACTCCTTCCAATTCTCTATTATAAAAATTCATACGTGAAATCAAAAACCGTGAGAGGATTGCCATGCCCCAATATACCTATCTGATAATCGGCGGTGGCATGACTGCGGATGCTGCAGTCAATGGGATCCGCCGGGAAGACTCTTCCGGGAATATCGGAATTCTCAGTAACGAGCCGGATCCCCCTTACAACCGACCGCCACTGTCCAAGGGATTGTGGAAAGGGATGGAAGAGAAGTTCATCTGGCGGAACACCGAATCTCAGGATGTGACGCTGCACCTGTCCACCAGTGCCACTACCATAGATTCTGAAAGGAAGGTGGTGACTGACAAATCAGGAAACACCTATACATACGAGAAATTGCTGCTTGCTACCGGCGGTTCACCCATCCGGCTGCCTGATGCCCCCGACGATGTCATTTACTTCCGGACTTACCAGGATTATCAGACTCTCGTTGAGAAAGTTGACTCGCTTGAATCGTTCGCCGTGATCGGTGGCGGATTCATCGGATCTGAAATCGCCGCGTCCCTGATCGAACAGAATAAACAAGTGACTATCATTTTCCCGGAACCTGGCCTCTGCGGCCGGATTTTTCCGGAGTCGGTTTCAGAATTTCTCAATGCCTACTATCAGGAAAAGGGAACCGAAGTGCTCTCCGGAGAATTGGTATCTTCGGTATCCCGGTTGGGGTCTTCCTTTCACATCACCACCGGGAGTGGAGCCATTGTAGAAGCGGATGCAGTCATCGCCGGCCTCGGGATCGCACCCAACACGGCTCTGGCCGAAGCAGCCGGACTCGAGATTGGCAAGGGCATCCGGGTGGATGCATATCTTCGAACCTCACATCCTGACATCTATGCCGCAGGTGATGTCGCCCGGTTTTACAATGCAGCACTCGATAAGCGGATACGCGTTGAACACGAAGATAATGCAAATGCCCAGGGACTGACCGCAGGCGTGAACATGGCCGGGGCGTCTCGAAAATATGATTACTTACCATTTTTCTATTCCGATCTATTTGACCTGAGCTATCAGGCTGTGGGTGAAATACGTTCGGATATGGATATCGTTGAGGACTGGAAAACAGATTACCGGGAAGGCGTGATATATTATTTACAGAACGGTCGTGTTCGAGGAGTAGCTCTCTGGAATATCTGGCGGCAGCTCGACAATGCCAGAGCATTAATTGCCGACCCCGGCCCCTTCAAAAAGAATGATCTGGAGGGAAGATTTCCAGCCTGATCCTGAACAGTGGAATTGAGAGTGTTTAGAAAACATGGGCCTGATACAAGATGCTGAATCTGACGTATAGGTATTATGTATACAAAATATCTGCAAAATGTATTCCGCTATTTGGACAGAGATATGTTGTAGTTTCTTTGTCCCGTCGTCACGGGATCTCTTTGCCGAAGGCCTCGAAGAGACTCCCCCAACGGGATCCTCCGAAGGAGTCCCTTGGACCTTCTGGGACTTCGGAGCATCCCTTCGGGGCGAGGCGTTTTCCAAACAGACTCATTTCAATAAATGAAATCCAGGTGAATATAAATTCCCTGTTGCCCATCTCTGGGATCCACGGCTCTTCCATAATCCAGGCCGACTATAAAGTTCTCATTCAGTGCACCGTACACGCCTGCCCCAAAGGAATTATGAAAGTTGTCCTCCGATGCGCTGAGGACCCGGCCGGTATCGAAGAAGGTGGTGACGGCGAAATAGAGATTCTGATTGAACAGTACGGTTCGATACACCTTCCACCGGAATTCAAAATTCGCGAATCCCATGGATTGTCCCACCACCCTGTTTCTCAGAACTCCCCGGAGGGTCCATTTGCCGCCCAGTCCTTCCCTGATTCGAAAGGAGCCGAAGAGAAACGGCAGCATGAAGAATGGCGTTTCCCCTGTGAGATTCCCCTGGTAGCCGAGCCGGTACGAAAATGAAAGATCATTCTCGATGAGGGGAAAGTACTGACGGTGCTGAACCGTGGCGAGTGTAAATTGATAATCACTTCCCAGCAGGGATGTGAAGGTCGTGAGAAAGGCCTCCGTCCAGAGACCCGACATCGGGTTTGCCTCACTATCCCGGGTATCGTACACCACACCAGACTTGAAATAATTACTCAGGCCGCCCTTCGCTTCATCAGCGGGAATCTGTCCGCTCCGCACCATATCTTCGTAGAGGGAAGAATCCGGCGGCTGTTCATCCATGTGCAACCGGTGGTACAGTTTTTCCACGTCCGGCGGACCAACGTCAATTTTGAACGTGCCGACTCCGGCAATCCAGCGCAGTTTTTCACCGGACAAATCCCCCTGCACATCCGTTGTTATTTTCCACATCCTCCTGTCATGGGCATAGTAGGCCCGGCTTTTATACAGGCCGCGCTCGTAATCGGCATCTGCCGGATCCGAAGTTTCATATGCCGGTTCATACCGCGCTGCGTATCCGTTAAATCCATAGAACGGTTGTAACAGTTCGGTCAGATATCCCAGATAGGCGGTGAAACGCAGTTTGTTAAACAAAAAGTCCGGAGCATCAAAAAACACTTCATTGATGCTACTGCCTCCGGTATAGCGTGACCACCCCAGGTGGATCTTATGGTAATAATTGGGATATCGCTCACCATCACCGAAATTATGTAAACCCAATATGAGGCCATATTCAAAGCCCCGGTCCGACTCGTAGGAAATTGCCGGGACGCCCCCAACGCTCCAGCCGGTTTTCGGCTCAGACTCCTCAGCTATTAACGACACAGAGTGACTGAGTACGAACACACCTATGATCAAGAGGAAAGGCCTGGAGATACCAAAGTGAGGATCCATTACAGTCCCGCTCGTTTTTTCATGATCCGG
Organism: uncultured bacterium; assembly: GCA_964413425.1. Lineage (GTDB taxonomy): Bacteria > Fidelibacterota > JAANXI01 > JAANXI01 > JAANXI01 > DATFLS01. The sequence goes on along the minus strand of CAYPST010000096.1, from coordinate 1,592 downwards.
TACTTATAATTTGCCGGTCATCTTAAACACCGTGCTGCTCAATGCCTGGCCTGACTCGCAGAGATATCGCACCGCTTCGGCGATTTCTGTTAGTTCCACCCAGGCGGAGGTGTCCGCATCCGGCATTGCCCGGCGATTCGCTCCTGTTGCGATGACCGAGGGAGCCAGCAAAAACACCTGCACATTTTCTTTCCCGTATTCATGGGCAGCGATTTCGGAGAGTCGGGAGACCGCCGCTTTGGAGGCAGCATACACCGAACTCCCTTCACCACCCGTATACGCCGCCATTGAACTGAAATTGATGATTTTCCCCGCTCCCTGATCCACCATTATCGGAAGGACTGCCTGCATAATATTGAAGGTCGGCTTCAGATCAATTTGCAGCATTTTTTCCAGGTCCTGGAGCGTGTGCTGGTGAACCCGTTTCCCCCCAATCCAGCCGCCAACGGGATTGATCAGGAAATCGATCCGTCCATATTGCTGTTTTGTACGCTCAGCCGCCTCCGTAGCGTCTTTCGGTTTGTTCAGGTCGCCCTGTAAGAGAATAACCTGTTCCGGATAGTCTTCTTTCAAATCCGCAAGAGTTTCGGTATGTCGAGCGTTGCGATACGACAACCCGGTTCGATATCCTTTTTGCAGGAAATCGTTGGCCAGAAACGAGCCCACCGATCCACCCGCACCGGTTATCAGGGCTACTTTTCCATTGGATTCCATCATATGGAGCGATCCTCCTGTGCAGACTTTTTATCGTTCACCTGATTTTCCATACCATTCTTAGCATTCAGAATCCTGATGAATTCATTATGGCAAATTCTTTCGATAAACTCAATAAGGAAGTGAGGCCATAGCGCAGGGGAGTGACTTCTCTTCTCGACTGCTCTGCTTCGAGATTTCTTCATTTACACAAGAGTCCGCAATCTGGAATATAGCAATTGAGAAAGAACAGAGCCGCATATACCTCTCTGGTTATTCTCCAGCGGCAATTGGTACTGACGGCTATTTTTCCGGGAAACCGTTCACTCCCCTATCACTTTCACCAGCACCCGCTTTCTGCGCCGGCCGTCGAATTCCCCGTAGAAAACCTGCTCCCAGGGACCGAAATCCAGCTTCCCTTCGGTAATGGCCACAACCACTTCCCTGCCCATCACCTGCCGTTTGTGATGGGCATCCCCATTGTCTTCTCCCGTGCGATTATGGTTGTATCGCTCCGGGCTGGGATCAAACGGCGCCAGCCACTCCAGCCATTCTTTGTAATCCTGGTGCAGACCCGGCTCCGCGTCGTTGATAAATACGCTGGCGGTAATATGCATCGCATTCACCAGACACAGCCCTTCCTGCACTCCCGAGTCGGAAACAACCTGCTCCACATCCCGGGTGATGTTCACAAAGTCCATGCGTTCCGGCACGTTGAAAGTGAGGTATTCGGTTTGGGATTTCACTGGATACTCCTTTCTGTATCTGTTCATTATTAGTATGAAATAACGTTTGAACTATCGCGAATCTCCTATCAGCCGGAGAAGGCAAATGCTCTATCATGAATGAGTCTGTTTAGAAAACGCCTCGCCCCGAAGGGATGCTCCGAAGTCCCAGAA